>JAHDHB010000050.1:0-18831 GCA_020631545.1 Saprospiraceae bacterium
GCTAGTTTGACTTGTGTGGCGTTGGTGATTGTATCAAAGATATGTTGTTATGTAGATTGTGGTTTAACGGTATACTTGGTATACTTGGTAGCGTAGATTCTGGTATGCGCGTTTTTGATCGATTGTGATTTGTAGATAAACATTACATCTGCATGACACCAACAGAAGTCTACTATGTGAATTGAGTTGACTGTGATTACGTTTGAGATGTAGTTGAACTTAACTGTGTAATATGATTGGTTGTTTTGTTGTTGTGTTTTTTGTCGTATGTGATGACTGATGTATGATGTGTGAAGAACATATTCCTTGAATCATTCTTAGTATTTTGTCGTTGTTGTCGAAAATTTGCTCGTTTTCGTCTGATAAAAGGTCTTTACAAAATAAATGGCTTTATAATGTGAATAATTAGAATCGAGGAATCTCGATGTTGTTATTTTCAAACTATTATCTATAAAAATGAATCAATCACTCAAAATTAACTTTTTGTATGGCTTTGTTTTACTATTCTTACTAGTAACTTGGTCATGTAAATCCAGTGTTCAATCTAGTAATAAGGCTGCTGTTGCAGTTCCTTCTAGTGCGGCCTCTGTTTCCTCTTTTAACATCGCCAACTTGATGGAAAAAGTAGATTATGAAACCGTTAAGAACATGGAAATGTTTAAAAAAGCTGTAGAAGAGGCTGGAAATGAACAAGCTGTTGTCGCTGAAATTTTACAAGATCCTAGTATCTCAGGGATTGACTTAGCACAAGATGCTTATCTTTTTATGAATGGCAATGAAAAAAATGCAGGTGGTGGCTTTGTTCTGAATCTAGCTAATGCCGCAGATTTTGAAGCTGTTGTTCAAAAAGGAAATCTAGGAACCATCACTAAAGATAGTGGAATCAATCTTGTAAAATCCAATAATGGAGAGTTGGTTGCTTGGAATGAAGAAATTGCTTTTGTGGGCTCGGGTTATGCCGAAGTCTCTAGTGCTGATATTGTTGCGCTAATTTTTAGTGGTGATGTCAATAAATCTGTAGTTAACAATCCTAGCTATAAAAAACTGATGACGAGTGATCATGATATCAATACTTGGGTCAATTTCAATCCATTCCTTAAAGAAATGCCGCCTATGGCAAAGATGCAAGCTTCTATGCTAGGAATTGGAGAAGACGATCTGACCGATAATTTCATGTTTGGCTATTGGGATTTTAAGGATGGTGAAATGGAAGGAAAAATGGCCTATGACGTTAAAGATGGTTTAGTAAAGGATTTTTCCGCTTTCTTCAAGAAAAAAATAGGAACAGATTTCTCGAACAAAATCCCTGGAGATTACTTAGGTGCGGCAGGAGCTATGAGCTTGGATTTGAAAGGAATCAATCAAGTTTTGAAGGAAAAAGGTATGCAAGAAATGGCCAATGCTCAAGTAGAATCTATGGATTTTTCCTTAGATGAAATTGCGAATGGTCTTGGAGGAGATATGGTTTTGGCTTTCTACCCTAAAGCGCATGATGGTGTTTCAGAAGTTGTTATGGCAATGACGTTTACCGATGAGGCTTTAGCTCAAAAAATGGTTGATTTTGGATTGAAAGTAGGCGCTTTTTCTAGTGCAGGAGATGGCTTGTACAAAATGCCAAATACGGGCAAGAAAATGAGGAAATCCATGACAATGGGAAGAAAAAATGGAACGGCTGAAGGTGGTAGTGATGGATGGTTCTTAGTCAAAGATGATTTGATGTACCTTACTTCTAGTGAATCCTTTGCAAAGCAAATTCAAAGCGGTAAATTCAACAAAGCTGCTAGAATTCAAGACGTTTCAGAAGCCTTAAACAGCAATATCGTTGGCGGTTTCTTTAATTTTGAAGCGATGCAATCTTTAGTGAAAGACTTCGATTCTGCTAAGTTTAATAGTATGACCTTTTCCAGTAGTCGGGAAAATACTAGAATGTCGCTCAAAACCAATGAGAAGAATGAAAACAGCTTAAAAACGCTCTTCGTTTCACTCGAAGAACAATTTAAGAAAGAGAATATAGAACTGTAGTGTATCGTATGAAGAAAGAGAGATGGTAATTCATCTCTCTTTTTTTAGGAAGTTTCTAACGTGGCGAAGCTACTACTGTGTAGAGAGTAGAGAGTAGAGAGTAGAGAGTAGAGAGTAGAGGGTAGAGGGTAGAGAGTAGAGGGACTTTTGCTATTAAGAAGCACCAAAATTGTGCGAAGTCAAAAAACGGTTTTAATATCTGGCCATTTTTGCAGTGAAATACTAAGTTACTAACTAATCAGGGGGATTACTGAATCAGACATCATTTTGTTTTGTAGTGGGCGCAGCCCACTAGATATCTCCTAATTCTTAACTCCCGATAGCTATCGTGGATAACTCTTAACTAATTTTGTTGACTATAAATGGATTAGAACCTGCTCCGCTAAAAGGGTTTCTTAGCAATTCAGATATTTGGAGAGCTATTCAGCAATTTGAAAAAGGGACTTATTATAATGTGCAAGCCTCTTCCGGCAAAGGAAAATCTACTTTCCTACACATTCTTTATGGTCTACGAAAAGATTTTGAAGGACAAGCCACCGTTAATAACCAGATAACGACAACGCTAACGCTTGAAAACTGGGCCTCTCTTCGTCAAAATTACCTCTCTGTTATCTTCCAAGATTTGCGCTTATTTTTGGATCTTTCCGCTATGGATAATGTCTTGATTAAGGCGAAGCTTACGGATTTTGCTACTAGAGAGCAGATTTTAGAAATGGGTGTACGACTAGGAATTTCTTCCTTATGGGATAAGCCTTGTGGTCAACTTTCCTACGGTCAGCGCCAACGTGTGGCTATTATTCGTGCGCTTTGTCAACCTTTTAGCTTTCTTCTTCTAGACGAGCCCTTTAGTCATCTTGATGATGAGAATATTCGTCAAGCCGTTACCCTCATTGATGAAGTTTGTAAAAAACAAGGGGCTGGCTTGATTTTATGCAGTTTAGAACCTTCTACGGACTTTGACTTTGATGTCGTATTAGGACTTTGAAGGATTAGGAATTCGCTTGATAATCCGTTCGTTGTAGCTATTTGCTTTAAACCTGAGTTTGCTTAATTTTTAGGAGGAGAACATCTGTTTTTCTGGATGCTGTTATGACTGTTTGTTTTACAGGGAGTTGCAGCCCGATAGAAGTGATATGAGGTGCTGGTGAAGGTGTGTGAAGCAAAGGATGTGGCTGGCTGACGTTTAGGAAGACAGCCACATCCTTATGCTGAACCACCTGAAACAGTAGCGAATACAAACGGATAGCGGAATTAGCTGCCCAAAATAACATTAAAACTTTCACTATCAAGTGATTAATGTGCTAAAATAAAAGAATTCTGCTTGAATTATTAGAAACCTCCTGCATCTTTGAGAGAGGATGGAACTATCTTTCTTTTTTTACCGTTGTTTGTTTGTAGTATATGAAGTAAAATCGCATTTTTTTGCCTTCATTTACTTAGGCTAGAATTATTTATAAAATACCTTATACACAATGAAAAAAATAGTAATACTTACAGGTGCAGGAATTAGTGCAGAAAGCGGGATCAAGACTTTTCGTGATGCGGATGGACTCTGGGAAGGCCATGATGTAATGGAAGTAGCCTCTCCGGGAGGTTGGCGTAAAAACAAGGAATTAGTACTGGAGTTTTATAATCAGCGTCGTGCTCAACTCGCAACAGTCGAACCCAATGCCGCGCATAAAGCTTTAGCGGAGTTGGATGAAAAGTATGAAGTCGTTGTGATTACCCAGAACGTTGATGATTTGCATGAAAGAGGTGGTTCAAAACGGATACTTCATTTGCATGGACAGCTTTTGAAGTCTCGAAGTACCTTGGATGAAGATCTGGTCTACGATTGTAATAAAGATATAAACTTGGGCGATAAATGTGAAAAAGGTTCACAATTACGACCTCATATTGTATGGTTTGGTGAGGCTGTTCCTATGCTTACTCCTGCTATTCAACTGGCTTCTCTAGCGGATATTTTTATTATTATTGGTACATCTATGGCCGTCTATCCTGCGGCGAGTTTGATTGAGTATGTACCAGAAGCGTCGCAGAAGTACTTCATTGATCCTAAACCGAATACATCGTCTTTAGGTCGTATTACGAACCTTGAGGTAATTAAAGATAATGCGACTACAGGTGTGCGAAAATTAGTTGATCAATTAATGGCTTAGTACCGCCAAAAATGGAAGAAGCGAGGTCTTTTAACAAAACCTCGCTTCTTATCCTTTATCACTAAACATAAATCGAATGAAGAATCCTTGGAAAACCCTATCGAATAAGCAAGTCTATGATAATCCGTGGATTACGGTATCGCATCGTGATGTTATTACGCCAGGAGATACGAAAGGGATTTATGGGCTAGTTCATTTTAAAAATATAGCTGTAGGTATTTTGCCTTTAGACAAAGATGGAAATACTTGGATAGTAGGCCAATATCGTTACACGTTAGAAGAATACAGTTGGGAAATTCCTGAGGGAGGATGCGAAATAGGGGAGAACCCACTAGATGCGGCTAAACGAGAGCTCAAGGAGGAAACAGGTATTATTGCTCAAAAATGGACAAAGATTCTTGATTTAAATACGTCGAACTCTGTAACCGATGAAATTGGTGTTGCCTATATTGCAGAAAGACTCGAATTTGGGGAAGCAGAACCCGAAGATTCGGAGGATTTGATAGTCAGGAAGTTACCATTTAAGGAATTGGTAGAAATGACGATGCGCGGAGAGATTAAAGATGCACTTTCTATTTGTACCATATTGAAAGCGAATTTGTTGTTAAATGCTTCCAATCAAGTGTAAACTTTATTTTTTAACAACCTCTTAGGTTATGAAATTGATCGTTCGAAATACCGTTTTAGCAATGAAATTTCAATCATAAATGTAAGTACTAGAAAAAATAAGCCATAACCTAAAATCTTAGAAAAGGAGATTTTAGGTAACGAAAAACGATAGTCGAAGGTAAAATTTATGGAGGATAAAATGCCTGATTCCTTCGGAGAAGCTTCTAGCAAAACACAAGCAATTATTAAGGCAAATGATGCTGCAATACCTAGCCACATATTCCTTGAAATAGGGGCTTCATAGGTGGTTGCTTTACTAGAAATAGTCGATTCTTCTACCTTTGCCATGACCATAGCGGTAAAATCAATGGATGGTGTTTCTAAACCAGCATCTTGAGTGATTTTTTTGGTAAAAGTGTCGATATGTTCGTCAGTCTTCTTCATAATATAGTCCCTAATTAACCGAAACGTTTAATTCCTTCTTCAAGATACCAAATAATTTCTTTCTACTGCGAAATAATTTCACTTTTACATTACTTTTCGATAGTTCGGTGATCGTTGCAATCTCATCTACGGATAAATCTTCAAAGTAAAATAAAGTAACAATATAGCCTTCATCATCGGGTAATTGCCGTAAGCATTTTTTGATAGATTCTTGATACTCTTTTTGTTCGAGTTGCTCTAATGCAGATTCTAGGGTTTTTACTTCTGCCTCAGTGATATCATCTATAGCAACGGTGTTGGGCTTTCGTTTATTCTTTTTCAAATGATCCAGACAAGTATTGTAGCAAATCCGATAGATCCAAGAAGAAAACTTTGCATCGCCTTTAAATTTTGACAAAGATCGAAAAGCCTTTAAAAAGGTGTCTTGTGCTACCTCTTCCGCTTCTTCGCGTGTACTCACCATTCGGTTGGCTAAGGTAAATACCAAATCTTTATATCGATCCACTAAAGCCGCAAAAGCCTTGGTGTCGCCTTCTAGAACAAGATTGAGATAGTGATTGTCGGAGGTATTCATTGTCTACTATGACAGTGCTTTTTGAAAATTGGTTACAGATGTTAGCCTAAAAATAAAATAAAATTTTTGTAACCAATTTAAGAAAACCGTGGTCTTACCTTTTGAACGTATTAATCAATGCATTTTTAAACAAAAAAATATTATGGTAGGAGAGATTTTGATGTTCCTGAGTTTTTTTTTAATGATTTTTGGGGTTTTTTACTTATTCTTTTCCACAAGAAATAAGGAAAGATTAGCACTCATAGAAAAAGGTGTAGATGCAAGCGTATTTATTCCGGATAAAACACAAAAATCTATCTCATTTTTTAAAATTGTGGTACTGAATTTTTCCTTACTGTTGATGGCAATTGGTTTGGGTATCTTTATCGCTTCTATTTTGCACTACAACTTAGGTGTGGATGAGGATGTAGCTTATCCAGGTACTATTTTCCTAATGGCAGGAGCAGGGCTTTTTGCTGGTTTCTACCTGACAAAACGCCTTGAAGAGGAAAGCAATTATTGAGATAGAGAATTATCTCATGTTGTAAAACTTTGTTTTCTTCATTACATTGACTTATAATTCATCTCTTTCAGTAACCCGTGATTTCAATCACGGGTTTTTTTATACCCAAAGTATTCCTCCATGTTCAATTCCCTCTCAGCGTTTTCCTATACTTCCGTGCATTCAAATTATGAGCTTCAATAGTTTTTGCAAAAGCGTGATACCCAGAGCGATCTGCTTTTGCACAGAAGAACATGTAATCATGTTTTTCGGCATTTAAAGTCTTATCAATCGTAGCGATAGGCGGAATACAAATAGGGCCTGGAGGTAGACCGGCGTAGCGATAAGTGTTATAAGGAGAATCTATTTCACAATGAGAATTCAAAATACGTCGAATGGTAAAATCTTGCCAAGCAAAAACAACTGTAGGATCAGCTTCTAACTTCCAACCATCTGTATTTAAGCGATTAAGATAAACACCTGCTATGCGGTCTTGTTCTTCTGTTTTATTGGACTCCTTAGCTACAATGGAAGCAAGGATATAGACTTCAGTAGGGGAGAGGTTAAGCGCTTTTGCTTCTGCTAGTCGTTTTGCATTCCAGAAGCGTTGATTTTCCTTGATCATACGTTCCAAAAATTCCACGCTATTTGTATTCCAAAAGAATTCGTAAGTGTTTGGTACAATTACCGTTACTACATTAGCAGGCGTAAGATCATAGCGTTCAAGAAAAGTGCTATCGGAAAACATTTCCATTAAGCTCGTAGAGTCTGCTTCTAGATGTTTGGAAACAAAACTTGCAATGTCTTGCTTAGTTCGTTTACTATTAAGAACAAGGCGAACAGGTGCTTGTTTCCCCTTAGATAATACATTGATCAAGCCCCAATTACTCATCTGAGGAGTTAGTTGGAACCGTCCCGCTCTTACTTCAAGTCGACATTTTTTTGCCCACCAACTAAAGCTTTCCTTATCCTTAAGCCCTGCATCACGTTCTAAAATTTCCACTAAATCCGAAAAAGTGCTGTTTGTAGGAATGTGCAGATAAGATTGAGGTAATTCCTTTGAAAGATTGGCCTTCCAAAGTTTTGGATATAAATATATGGAAACAGCCCCAAGCCCAAGCAAGAAAAACAAGCCTAATAAATAGTATTTCCTAGGCGAATTATTATATTCAGACGAATCCACTTTCTTTCTTTTTAAAAAATTAAGTTAACAGCCAATTCTTAACTTTAAACTACTAATGCTTGATTTTTTAGTTTAAAGTGTTTGAAAAAACAAGTGTTTAAGGCGCGTTTGCTGCATCAAGATTCGTATTGTTTTTATAGTAGGCGTAGCCAACTCTTAACTTTAAACTACTAACTCTTAACTAAACTAATACTGTTCTTTTTCGTTAGGGAAATCCTCTGCTTTCACATCCTCTATATAATGTTTCACAGCCGATTTGATATCCGAATAAAGGTCAGCATAACGACGTAAAAAGCGCGGATGAAAATCTTTGGTAATGCCCAATAGATCGTGTGTTACAAGAACTTGACCGTCAGCATCTCCTCCTGCACCAATACCAATAACAGGAATGGTTAGTGTTTCAGCGACCCTTTTGGCCAATTTTGCGGGAATTTTTTCAAGAACAATGGCGAAGCATCCCCATTTTTCTAATTTCTTGGCATCAGAAATCAGTTTTTTAGCTTCTTCCTCCTCTTTAGCCCTTACTGTGTATGTACCAAATTTATAAATAGATTGAGGAGTAAGGCCTAGGTGGCCCATAACAGGAACACCAGCAGAAAGAATACGTTTGATGGAATCTTCGATTTCTTCACCACCTTCCATTTTTACGGCATGTCCACCTGATTCCTTCATAATTCTAATAGCGGAGCTAAGCGCTTTTCTCCAGTTTCCTTGGTAAGAGCCAAAAGGAATATCAACGACAACGAGTGCGCGATCCACTGCCCTAACTACAGAAGAAGCGTGATAAATCATTTGATCGAGTGTAATCGGTAAGGTGGTTTCGTGCCCTGCCATAACATTGGATGCCGAATCACCTACCAATAAGATATCTATACCCGCTTCGTCTAGAATACGTGCCATAGAATAGTCATATGCTGTAAGCATTGAAATTTTTTCACCCCGTTGCTTCATGGCATGTAGAACGTGTGTAGTTATTTTTTTGATTTCCTTCTTCTTGTGAATGGACATGGTATCAGTATTTAACTCTTGGGGTCTAGGAAAAAGAATCTTTGGTTATCAGTACCCTAAGCGTAATCGCTTGCCAAATTTTAGCAAAACGGTATGGCGAATTAAGTAGAATACATTCAGACGGTTAGCTAGTAATTCGCAATTTCGCAGCTCTACTGCCTTAGGAAAACGCAAGATAGTATAATTTAGTTAAGAGTTAAAGATTTAGCAACTAAAGAATTTTATTCAATATGTTAGAAATTGCTGTTTGACAGTGAAGAATGGATATTTTCGCCTTTTTTGACTAAAAAAACTCTTATGAATCATAATTCTTTCATAAAATCCTGTTTTTATTTGGAGAAACAACCTTTTTTTAGCTTTTTGCGATCTCTTACCTCTTGTAGAGGTATAGAAGGTCACTCTTAAATTCGTAATTCCTAATTTGTAATTAAATAGAAGCGTGAAGCAAATAGACAAGTTGTTAATAACCAATTTCATACCGCCATTCATCATGACGTTCTTTATTGCATTGTTCGTGTTGATTATGCAATTTCTATGGAAGTATATTGATGATATTGTTGGTAAAGGCTTAGAGCTATCGGTGATTTTTGAGTTATTATTTTATCGTTCGACGGCATTGGTTCCTATGGCATTACCAATTGCGGTATTGATCTCTTCTGTTATGGTCATGGGAAATTTGGCCGAGCGATATGAGTTGGCGAGTATGAAATCGGCAGGTGTTCCCTTGCTGCGTATAATGGCTTCTTTGATTGTTGTAGCTTGCTTCATTTGTGTGGCCTCTTTTGTTTCTTCTGATACGTTGATTCCTATTTCAAATTTGAAATTTAAATCACGGTTGTACGATATTCGACGCCAAAAACCAGCACTAAGTTTGGAAGAAGGGGTATTTAATGACGATTTTGGAAATACGATAATTCGGATACGCGAAAAAAGTGCAGATAGTCGTGAATTGACCGATGTACTTATCTATGATCACTCTTCTAGCAAGGGAAATGACAATCAATTCATGGCCAAGAGTGGTCAAATGTATTCTACCGAAGATAAGCGCTTCTTGATCATGAAGCTTTTTGATGGTCATCAATATCAAGAATTGGCTCCTTCTGACACGAAAAAATCTCAAAATTTTGAGCATATGCGTACTTCCTTCAAGGAATGGGAAAAAGTATATGACCTTAGTGAGTTTAACCTAAATAAAACCAATGAAGATTTATTTAAGAATCATCAAAGTATGTTGAGTATAAGACAATTGACAAAAGTGATTGATTCTTTAGAACTGAGGAAAAAAGAACGAAAGATACAGCTTAATGATCATCTAAAACCATTTTTCCACCATCGAAGACAGGTAGATAGTCTTAGAGCTCAGTTAACGTTTAATGTAGATTCACTTCCCAAAACACCAAAATCCTTTGTTAGTTTACTTCCAGAAGATAAGCAAAAACAATCGTTCAATAAAGCAGCAGCTTTGGCGCGGAATGTGAAGAATTACACGCGTTCTGTCAAGTCAGATATGCCTAAAATTGATCGTCAAATTGCTTTACATGAAATCGAATTTCATCAAAAATTCTCCTTAGCTGCCGCTTGCTTAATTTTCTTATTTATCGGTGCTCCGATGGGAGCTATTGTTAGAAAAGGAGGTTTTGGCTGGCCTATTCTAATTGCTATTGTTTTTTTCGTATTTTTCATCATGTTAAACATCGTCGGCAAAAAAATCGCTGAAGAGCTGGTGGTCTCAGGAGCTATGGGCATGTGGATGTCTTGCTTGATCCTTTTCCCCATTGGTGTTTTCTTGACTATTAAAGCCATGAATGACTCCAAAGTGCTGAATATTGATGTTTATACTGATTTTATACGTAAATTCTTCAATCGATTCTTAAAAATTGAGGAAAAGGAAGTTTAGATTTAAAGGAAACAAAACTTGGTAAGAGTTTACTCTTTCAGGTGCTAATTCATTTAGGTACACATGCGAGAAATACTAAAAGAAAATTGGGCTTTTTATACGACCTCCTTTGTTTTTTTACTAGGAGGGTTGGTTGTTTTATTTAACATCCAAAAAGGGGATGAAATATTATACTTTGCAGCAGAAAGAAATGAAGATTTAGATTTTGCTTTTGTTTACATTACCAAAATAGGGGAGGCTTATATTTATATTGTCTCGATTCTTGTTTTGTTGTTTGTTAGCGTTCGTTATGCTATGGCCGTGCCCCTAGTAGCCTTATCTACCTTGTTTATTAGCTTAGGCTTAAAAGCCTTCTTTGCTATGCCTCGTCCAGTAACCTATATGTACAAAATGGTTGATTCTGGAGAAGTGCAACTCATTCCTGACCTTTATATGAATATTGGTTACAATAGTTTTCCTTCTGGCCATTCTATGTCGGCATTTGCAATTTTTACCTTCCTAGCCCTTTGTTTTTCGAATAAACGTTGGACAGCCTGGTTAGCCATTCCAGCGGCTTTAGTCGCCTTCTCAAGAGTCGTCATCACTCAGCATTTTCTAATGGATATCCTAGCTGGTTCGCTACTAGGTTTAGTTATAGGCACCATCTTGTATTACTTGGTAATGAATTTTAGATCAGGTGAAGGGAAATGGTATGATGAGCCTTATTTTAAATTGGGTAGGGAATGAACCGTAAAAAGAGATTAAAATTTTAGATTTATATATTCTTCCCGTCGATCTTTAATTAGCTCGTAAACTTCTTTTTTGTATTGATTGTTCTTGTGAATTACAGAAAAACTATACAAGCCTATTTCTGCTAAATTTATATCTTTCTTTTCAAAGGTGTGTTTATGGGGTTTAAACCAACTATTAAATACAATTGAACGAGAACGATCTTTGCCATCGATATTCTCACAAGTATAGTAAATTACTCGATTTTGATCCTTATTGAAAAAGTCGTAAAGTGCTTTTATTATAGTATCTCGTACTCTAGAATCATATGGAGGAATTTCGTCTTCAGGTAAGTTATTACCAAAACCAAATTCATAAATCAACTCGTATAGATCAGATGAATCATCGGCATGATTAACTGCGACATACCAATAAGTGTATCGGATACCATGTTCAGTATCAAAATAATACCCACTGTTGTTTTCGAGCTTTAATGTTTTATACGGGTGTAGCAAATTTAATTCCATTTAAGTTGCTTAATGGCTTTCCCGCTTTTATACACTCTTGGATAGCTTTTTTACGCTTTGCTGCTTCAATCATATAGCGGCCAATAGGGCTATTGGGATCTATTTTTATGGTTGATTGATTTTTCATGATGTTTTGGTTTTAATGCTGTTAAATGCATTTTTCACAAAGTTAGTATAAACTATTTGAAAAAGCAAATAGTTTGTGTACTTGGTAATTAGAGTAAAGTTGAAATTTAAGTTTTACTCTATTTTGTAAACGTAGTTTGTACTTTTTTAGTTCCAAAAAATCATACTTGTGATCAATTACTAGTGGTGTATTCTTATTTGTTAATACAATTATCTTCTCACTCTCTTGTCCTTCTACCAAACAGTTATTAATTTTACAAGAAATACATTCACTAATTATTTCTCGTTCAGAATTCTATTATGGCAAAGCAAAAGAGCAAAAAAGGAGGAAAGAAGACCGTAAAATCTAGCAATTCTATAGCTAAAGGATTGCGGGTTTACTTTATGTGGGGTATGATGGTACTCGCTTTTTTGCTGTATGGAAATACTTTGGGGCATCAATATGCCTTTGATGATTCTATTGTCATCACTGGAAATCAATTTACTAAGAATGGGATTTCCGGCATTAAAGATTTACTAACGCGCGATTTTTTTGAAGGAATCTATGGTAAGAAAACAGAGTTGACGGGAGGACGCTACCGACCACTTTCCCTAGTGATGTTCGCTGTTGAATACCATTTCTTTGGTGATAATCCCTTTATAGGACACCTTTTAAATGTATTGATGTATGGTTTTGTGGGGATTCTGCTGTTTTTATTTCTAGAGCGGTTATTTGCGGAGCGTAGTTCGCCCATTCCCTACTTGACTAGTTTTTTGTTTATGTTGCATCCCATTCATACTGAGGTTGTTGCAAATATAAAAAGTCGGGATGAGATTTTATGCCTAATATTCCTACTCATAGCCTTAATTGCTAGTCTTAAAGCTGTGGATACCAAAAAGTTGGGAAAATGGATGAGTATTGCAGTAGTTACCTATTTTTTGTCTTTGATGGCAAAAGAAACGGCAATAACCTACCTACCTTTATTTCCCCTGTTTATGTATGTTTTCCGTAAGGAACAATTAAAATTACATTGGCCAACTTTTGGCGCTTTAGCGGTCACCGCTGTAGCCTACATGGCTTTAAGAATATCTTTAGTAGGGATGATTGGTGGAGAGGACAGTTCGGACATTATGGAGAATCCTTTTGTAAATGCTCCATTTTTAGATAAATATGCTACCATTTTCTTGATACTACTCAAGTATTTTTGGCTTTTGGTGCTCCCACATCCTTTGACAGCTGATTATTCTTTTAACCAAATTCCTATTGTTGGATGGTCAAATATTTGGGCTATCTTAGGCTTGTTATTTTATTTAGCAATAGGAATTTATGCTGCATTGAAGATTTGGAAAAAAGATTGGGTTGCTCTTGGTATATTTTGCTATTTAGCTCCGCTGTCCATTACTTCAAATATTGTTTTTAACATTGGTGCGCCTATGGCAGAGCGCTTTCTTTTCATTCCATCCATTGGATTCTGCTTGATCGTAGCGATGTTTTTGGGTAAAATTTTTGAAGTCAAGAAAGTTGGTGGAAAACTGAAAATCAACTATTTATTCCTAGTCTTATTAGGTGGGATTATCCTACTTTCTACCATAAAAGTATTGACAAGAAATGTAGATTGGTATGATAATAAGACTTTGTTTTCTAAAGATGTAAAAACGGCTCCTAATAGTGCAAAAATGCTCTACTATCATGGTAATGTACTGCTTAAGGAATACATGGCAACGCCAAAACCTGAAAATTTACCCTTGCTAGACGAAGCAGAAAAGAGTTTCTTACGTGGTCTAGAAATCAATCCCGAATTTATTCACTTAACCTATAATTTGGGGAATGTTTATGACCAAAAGAAGGAACCACAAAAAGCTTTGAAATACCTCAATCGAAGTCTTGAATTGAAGCCCACACACATTAACACGCATACCTTACTAGGAAAAATTTATGGTCAGTACCTCAATAATCCTGAACGTGCTATCCATTATTTGGAGCGTTCCGTCTATGAATTTGAAGTAGACAACCCTTCAGTCTTACAAAATTTGGGTAATGCCTATGCTATTGGAGGTCAATTTGATAAAGCAATAAAGGTTTTTGGAGAATTATTAGAAAAAGATAATTCCAATGCAAAATATCACTTGAATTTGGCCATTACTTACCAGAAAATGGGACAAAATGTACTAGCAGAACCTTATTTCTACAAAGCATTCTCTTTAGATCCCTCTTTGAAGCGCTAGCCGTGTTGGCTTTAGCGGATAAGCTATAGAACTATAGGTAAGATAGAAGGCGGTTGCTTCATATCACCCCATATATGGCCTTTCATATATGGTATGATTATGGTAAATTGTAAAACTCTAATTGATTTCTTAATTGACGACCAGAATCCATGTGTAAACTATTACAACTATTACTTGGTAAAAAGAAAAAGCCTCAAGACCCTATACCTCCTCCAACAGACAATACAACGGATGTGGTGGTGGATACGTCTACTACTACGCCTATTGATGTAAATCCTCCAGTTGTAGAAGAACCGGTTGATAATAATCCGCCTGTAGTAGAAGAGCCGATTGAGCACGAAACTCCTGATCATGTACCGATTGAGGAACCAGATGAGCCCGTGGTCGATGTTTCTCAAAATGATCCCATAGAATCCGATCCAATGCCTATAGAACCAACACCCGCTGATCCTTCACCTTTACTCAACTATCCAGTTAAGTCAGTGCAAGTTCCTGAATTAAATTTGGAATTGGGAATGGATTATGTTGTCCAATCTTCAGATATCAATGTTCATACCCAAGAGGTAGACCACGAAAAAGTGGGTGAACAATATGGTATTCATGGAAGTACATTAAATGAATTTAATGATGAACGTTCTTTTTTTGTAGGAGATACCATGTATATTCCTTCTGTAGACGAACTGTGCTTCTACGAATATTGTCGTTTTTATGATGAGCTTGCCGTTGCGCAGCGCGAATACTTGAGAATGCCTCAAACACCGAACAAAAACTTATTGTTTGCAGCTAGGCATCGTGCTTCTGGAGATATTGGAGCAAGTTATGGTACTAAATCGCTTGTGTTTTACAGCCGAAATCCAAATCTGATTGGTGCTTCGCAAAGACGTAGTGACATCATCAAGGGGCATAGGGAATATCGAGTGAATTGGGGTGAAAATCTTTGGAAGTGTAATATCTTTATGCACGACTGTGTCTATCAAGCAGGCTACAAACCTGATGTGATGGCCAATCAGCACTACATTACCGCAGGAAGTCTACAGTATTCGAATCGTTATGAACGAATTAAAGCACACGAGGTAACTCCTGGTTGTATCATCCAACTATACAATGGTTCGGAATCGAATGAATCGCATAATATGGTGCTAGTTTCCTTCATTCATCGCAAACAATTGGAAGGAAATACAGAGCGCTGGTCGTTCAAAGCTCTAGGAGCGGAACTAGACCGTGCTGCCGTATCTTATCGCCAACATTTCATCCATATGGATGAATTTGGGGATTATTACAAAGTCAATGATGAATTAGATAATACAGGTCGTCAGTATATTCGTCTATTTCGACCCTTGTATTTGCGAGATATGGTGTAACTATTTTCTAAAAGAATTTACATCTAAGAAGAATCTAAAAGGCAGAAAATGGAACCTAAAAATCCATTTTCTGCCTTTCTTTTTTCTAAAAAAACATGATTTTAAAGTTCCAGCCAATCGGCCAAGAAGACATTGGTATCTCTAGTACCTCCATTGTTTCGATTCGAAGAGAAGACCTACTTTTTGCCATCTTAAGAAAACATAGGAAAAGCATCAAAGCTCTTATCAAAAGTAATTTGTTTTAATCCTGTTCCATCGATGTTAATCATAAAAAGATTGAATTGGCGTTTGGAAGCGCTGTGATGATTTGAAGAAAACACAACTTTTTCACCAGATGGATGAAAATAAGGCGCCCAATTTGCTCCACCAAGCTTAGTAATTTGTTTTAAGTCAGAACCATCGACATTACAGATATAAAGCTCCATTTCCGTCGGTTGTACCACACCCTTTTTCAAAAGTCCTTTATAATTAGCTATTTCCTCTTTCGTTTTTGGACGAGAAGAGCGGAAGATTAATTTTTTGCCATCAGGAGAGAAAAAAGCACCGCCATCGTAGCCCAACCCATCTGTGATTTGCTTGATATTAGAGCCATCTACATTCATTGTGTACAATTCCAAATCGCCAGAACGTAAGGACGTAAAAACGATCATTTTTCCATCAGGAGACAAGGTCGCTTCTGCATCATACGTTGGGCTTTTTGTCAATTGTTTCGTGATATTTCCCTCCAAATCAGCTACAAAAATGTCAAAATCTTTGTAAACAGGCCAAATATATTTCCCATCAATAGTCCTAGGTGTTTCAGGGCATTTTTCATCTCCCAAATGCGTAGAAGCATAGAGAATAGATTGGTTGTCAGGCATAAAATAAGAGCAAGTCGTTCGTCCTTTTCCTGTACTTAATAAAGGTGGTTGCTTATCTGCTGTGCCTTCTAAAGACATCATATAAATTTGATCGCATTCCGCTCCCCACTTAGGATTCGTTGCTTGAAAAACTAGATTTTTGTTATCGAAACTAAAATAAGCTTCTGCATTATCTCCACCAAAAGTAAGTTGCTTCACGTTTTTTAAATGTGTCTCCTCTGGATAATGCAAAATGCCGGCTTCTGTTGCTGTAGCAGGGGGAGTTTTTAGTGCATCTTTTTCATTTACTTTTGCAGTGTCTTCCGTTGTAGAATTAGTACAAGATGCAAGTAAAAATAATGCTAAAAATAGGAACGAAGTATGTCTCATTTTCAATTTGTTGTTAGTTTGTGCAAAAGTAGTTTTTATAAATGGAAGAAGGAAAAGAGTTGATGGAAATTATGCAACTAATTTTACCAGATAGAACAACTCTTTTTAATTTTAGAGTATCTTTAATTCCTTTTTTTCGTAACAGTAGAGGAAATTTATCCTCATTTTGGAATACCAAGGCGAGTAGCTGACTATTTCGAAGATTTTTTATTCAAAGTTATGAGACCACTCCGATAAGGCGCTACTTTAAAATATGATGTAGGATTTAAGAAGTATGATTTCGCTTATTTGCTAAAATGCTCCATGCTTTCTACGGACTAGTGGTTTAAAATTTGTTAGGCAAATAAGAGTTTAGTTCCTTATTCGTATCATTAATTCTCAATTAAATCAAAATTTATGGCCAAGAGTAGAACACGTAAGAAGAAAAAACAAGTACAACCGCTTCCACGTAAAGATAAGCAAGGAGCGGCGATTCCTAAATCGACTACTCGTCAAAAGGTATTAGTAGGAATAATGCTTTTAGCTATGGCTTTGTTTGTGGGAGGAGGTTTGTTGAAATCATTTATGGGAACAGGAAATAAAGGTATGAAGACTGGACAAATCGTAGAACCGCAATTTAGAATAGATGGGGCAGTAAATTTTATTAAAGCGGGATCCGAGGAAAACGCCGTAAAAATAGAGGTGGAGAAGGTGCAAACTCTGCCAGCAATCGCTCAAGGGCTGATGCATCGAAAATCGATGGGAGAAAACCAAGGAATGCTGTTTACGATGCCTCAAGAAGAGCCTCAGTCTTTTTGGATGAAAAATACGCACATCCCGCTAGACATTATTTTTGTAAATGCAAATCGCGAAATTGTCACAATTCATCGAGAAACAACGCCGATGTCAGAAGCGCCTTTAGATTCGGGAAAACCTTCGAAATATGTAGTAGAAGTTAATGCAGGCTTTTGTGAGCGACATAGTATTAACGTAGGAGATAGTATTCAATTTTAGATTAGCCAAATAGTGTCACATAAGCCGTGAATGTTGGGAAGGCTTGCTACCAAAAACTCCCCATATTGCAAGTATTAAACAACGATAGAGTGATTAAATCTTACTTCTGAGGAGGTAAAAGTAGTAAAAGAAAAGGCTATTTTTTCACACTAAAAAGAAAAAGGAATTGGGCAAAACAATAGCAATATTGTTTATTCCTTGAAATTTGAAGTTGGACAAAAATTTTATTTCCTCAATCCTCCAGGGTGTCGTCTACTAGACGGCGCCTTTTTTTTTGCCCAATAATTTACGAATTACGAGTGTAGCAAAATGTTTTTCTTCATTTTAATTCTCTAGTCCTTAAAATTAGATGTATTTCACTGCTTGGCGCATTTTTTTCTTTTCAGAATTTGCTTTTTTATGACTTAAGCGTTTTTCATTGATGCTTTCCGGCATTTTTACTGGAATTCGCTTTTTAGGCACTTTCAAGGCTTTTTCTAGTAAGACATAAAAGCGATTGATGGCAATATCCTTATTTCTATGTTGTGAACGGCTATCTTCACAAGCTAGAGACAAAAAGCCATTGACTGAAATGCGGTGATGTAGTCGCTTTTTCATTAGTGCTTTTTCCTTGACGGACAGGAGTTTTGAGCTGTCTACATGGAACAAGAGTTCGACACGAGAAGAAACTTTGTTAACGTGCTGTCCTCCCTTGCCAGAGCTGCGAGATGTTCTAAAGGAAAATTCTTTTGTAAAATTTTTATTCATGATTCTTGAGATTTTAAACAACCTTTAAAATAAGGTTTTCATTTTTACGAGCGTAATTTCAAATGTTTCCAAAGCCATTAGGAGAGGATGCAAAGTGAACTTACGATGCTTACCATTCCTGATTTTCTTTTACAACACAAATAATCTGCCAAGGGTTCTAATCTCATGGATATTTTTTGGGGATATTTGACATTTTATGGATAATGAAGAGGGGAGAATGGAGAATCTAGAAAAAAGAATACATTTTTTGTAAAAATCAACTTCGGGCCTTTCTTGTTATTTGTAGTTGTTTAATATTTTTTATTTACAACGTTCTTTGTCTTGATTTTAAGTTAGCCTTGTAGTATTAGATAAGAGAAGGCGTGTACTAACTTTTAATAAAATCAAGTACTTTGTCAATAGGAAAATCAAGTAATTGAGCGATTTCCTTAGGCTTTAGCCCTAATTTGTAAAAGTGTTTTATAGAAATTATTAGCTTAGCCATAGTTTCTTCTAATTCTCTTGTTGCTTCCTCCAATTTTCTTGTCGCTTCTTCTGCTTTTCTTGTTGCTTCTTCTG
>JAHDHB010000050.1:18931-20505 GCA_020631545.1 Saprospiraceae bacterium
GCTTCTTCTGCTTTTCTTGTTGCTTCTTCTGATTCTCTTCTTGCTTTCTCCAATTTTCTTCTTGCTTTCTCCAATTTTCTTCTTGCTTCTTCTGATTCTCTTCTTGCTTCTTCTGATTCTCTTCTTGCTTCTTCTGATTCTCTTCTTGCTTTCTCCAATTTTCTTCTTACTGCTTCCTTTATCCGTTCGTCAATTCCAATGCCATAAGTGAGACGGTGAATAAAATCAGGTAGCGTATATTTTTCATTTTTAGGAATAGGAATCGTCTTTCTCATATTCACAAAAGTCTTGTATGAATTGTAGCTTTACTAATTTCTAATAAACTCAAGTACTTCGTCAATAGAAAGCTCAAGAATTTGAGCAATTTCCTTAGGTTTTATTCCTAATTTAGAAAAGTGTTTTACAGAAATTGCTAGCTTAGCTTTTACTTCTTCTGCTTTTTTTCTTGCTTCCTCATTTACTCGTTCTTCAATCCCAACGCCATAAGTGAGGCGGTGAATAAAATCAGGTAGCGAATATTTTTCATTTTTAGGAATAGGAATCGTCTTTCTCATGTCCACATGTTTTTGAATAAATTCATCTTTTAGTTGTTCTTCTAAGTCTTCGGGGAGACGTAGCATGAATTCAATGAAGTAAAGTAAACCGGTAATCTGTTCTTTAGAATAGTTTCGTTCTAGAGCTAAATTAATTAACTTTCGCCAAAAGTAAATAGTTTTATATTCATTGTCAAGGTAATTAGTAAAATTTTATGGAAAATATGCTTCCTAACTACTTGAATTAGTGCGTTTGTATGTTAAACTTGAACATTGTAGTTAGTAATTGGGGAATACTGTTCGGTAGTGACAACAGTACTGCATTTCAATAAACAGCTCCTCCAGCCTTTTATTTTCCCTTTATTTCTTCAAAAAATCTTATTTTTATAGTTGTTTGGAATTAGAATAGATATGGATAATTTTATAGTATAAGCAATTTTTTTCATGTTGTTTCTTCCAAACTTTGAATATTAACGACCTAACCTACTTTTATTATGAAATATATAGTGACCTGCTGGCTTTGTATTCTATTGATTTTGAATGTAAATAACTTGTTTGCACAAAAAGAGCATAAACATTCTAGGAAATTTATCCCACAAACGACTTATACGGAGTATACGAGCTTTAAAAGTATAGATTATTCCAGTTATTTCGAATTAGCCTACCTTCAATTTCCGCAAATACCTAGAGGTTTACTAGAGTCTGTAGCACAAACGAACACCGGTTTTTTTCATGTACCTGAAAATGCAGCGCCTAGCTGTACTGGAATGCCTCAAGCATTTGGTTTAATGGGTTTGATAGAAGATGGGAAAGGATATTTTAGAAATAATTTGTTAACAGTAGCTTCTATATCAGGTTATTCCGTTAAAGAATTGAAAAGTTCTCCAGACAAGCATATTTTAGCTTATGCTCAAGCATTTTCTTATTATTTAGACTTGTATAAATCATCCTCGCTTCTTGAAAATTGGGAAAATGCACTGCTTGGATTGAGTGAATTACCTTTAGATAATTCAGTGCAAGACTTTGCTGCTAGTTCCTTTG
>JAHDHB010000634.1 GCA_020631545.1 Saprospiraceae bacterium
AAATTAAAACCAACATCCTCTTTAGTTTGCCCCATGGGAATTCCATAATAGGGCATTATCTGCGCCGTACCCGCAGGGAAAACGCCTTTTTCGAATGGAATTAGATGATAATCAAAGTTATCGCCAGGGTATACCTGCTCTTTACCTATAGGAAGATGCGGGTCAAGCCCGTCTTTCTGAGGGCCTCCACCCGAAAAATGCTTGGACATACAAGCCACACTGGTCGAACTCAAAAAATCCCCCTGAAATCCTCGGATATAAGCAAAAGACAAGGCAGCAGCCAAATCGGCATCTTCCCCAAAAGTACCAGAAATCCTAGGCCAGCGCGGTTCTGTGGCCAAGTCTGCCATGGGATGTAAGGCTTGGTGAATGCCGATAGCACGATATTCTTGCCTTGCAATATCTCCAAACTGAAAAGTGAGTAAAGAATCTCTAGCAGCAGCCAATCCAATCGGTTCACACCATTTGGAAAAACCTCCCGTCAGTTCTACAGCGACCGCCTTTTGTGCCGAATGTCTAGGATCGGATGCTATGGTAATGGGAATACCTAACCGCGTTCGTTCTGCTAGCTGCTGAATTCTATTTTGCCATTCGGCGTAATGGACTGGATTTTCGATGGCGAGGATGTTGAAGTGATTGAGTTTTTTCCCAACCACTTCTTGAGCCGTAGGAGGCAGGACTAAACTGACTAGATGGGAAGTCATAGGCGTCGAAAAGAGCTTACCTTTTTTGCCCATAATAATCATATTGATGAATTGCATTCCCGCCTTTTCTTCTAGTGTCATTTGCCCTAGCAGATCTTCCACGCGAGCTTCTAGTGATTGACGATTATCTTCATAAATGTCAAGACGACCATTTTTGTTCAAGTCTCTAAAAGTCAAGTTGTCATGCGTTAGAATACTTGCCGTTGGCCCTGCCATTTTTGTATATTTAGCAGCTTTTATTTTTTTTGCTAGGAAGAATAAACCAACGGCTAATCCAAGGACGACAAGAAGTGCTCCTAGGGTATAAAGAGGTATGGAAATGGCTTTTTTCATGGTCGATTACGCTTAGGCATTTATGAAATACGAATTGAGAGCGAAAAATACAATAATTTTTTAACTGTCTAAAACTTATGTACAAAGCCACTAATGGATCAATTCGGAGGATAAGAACGAATATGATTATTCTAGGTTCATCGATTTTTTTGTTAGAAAAGGCAGGAGGAGATTGAATAGTTGTGACTACTCGTTTGATTAGCAGTGAATTATGAGCGTAGCTGTGTTTTTTTTGAAACTATTAAAATGTGGGGTTATTCGAAAAGTAGGAATTATTGAAAAAATACGATTTATGATGTAGGAAACTTTTGCGGTGTAAGTTGTTATTTGTTAATGGATAATAAAAAATGTATTTTTTGAATGTTACATCGTATTTTGAAGAGTGGCCTCAGATATTTATTGCATAAAAAAAGTCCACTTTCCTAGTATAGAAAAGCAGACCCTTCTTCATAATTAACTAAACAGATCTTTATAGAACAAAAAACTTATTTTCATTGAGGATATTTTCCAAATTATTGTAGGAGTTTTATCCTTGATTAGAATAAAGTTAAGGATTATGTTCCTTAACTCAAAACAATATAGTGTTTTTGTACGCTCATTTTATGAGAAAATGGAAAATCCCAAAGAACATAGTTACGCTTCAATAAGTTGAGAAGACACTAGAACCTTCTGAACAGAGCCACTAGAACTTAAAAGTAGATTTTCTAGGAGAGCGAAAAATAAAAAACGAGTTCTTTAGGAAGCACTTTTGGACCTTAAATTTATTGCTCCCATAAAAAAACAAGCACTTTCTTAAACTTTCTTAGAAATAGTTTTAAATTTGCGGAACTTTCAGCCAAAAAATCGAATTATTAGGTTTAAATAGCTGAAATACTACCTTGCTCACGTGGCGGAATTGGTAGACGCGCTAGGTTGAGGGCCTAGTGTCCGATTATGGATGTGCTGGTTCGACTCCAGTCGTGAGCACTGCTTATTAAAAGAGCTGATTACTTCAAGGTGATTGGCTCTTTTTTATTTTAATATGGTTTCGAATTTATAAGCTATTTCATTTGCTTGTTGCTAGCTTCGCCATCTTAGGTTAAAATTATTGAATTTTTTTGTCCAAAATATCGTTTATCCAGCGTTTTAAAACATGTGCTGGGCTGTCTTTTTTTTGGACTAACCGATTCAGAAAATCTTTGACTTTTTGATTTTTAGCAACATGAATGTCTTTAGTCCTATTTTTGAAGGCTTTAACAGTTTTAAATCCATAATCTGCTGGATTAACCCCTAGCAGTTCAGCGATTTCGAAAATCCATTTTTCAAAGTCAGGATCAATGATGATGAGAAAATGCTTGTTGGAAGAATGTTTTTTTAGTATTAAGCCTTGCTTTTTTTCAAGTAGTTCGAATTCGTCAAAATATTTAGGTTGGCTTTTATCATTATCGACAACGCCAATCGCCAAACGATTTTTGTAGTTGGTTTTTAGAGTATTAGCAACTTGTCCAATGCTCGTTTGATGATTAGGCTTTTTGAAACCCACCAAATCAACAAGCAAAGTATCCACATAACACTCTGGCAAAATGGATAAGGCTCTACTCATGGCTATATCTATCTAAATTAAAGAAAATATCAATTCCGTAGTTCATCATTTCCCTAACTTCTTCCTTTTCTAAACGTCTTGCAATCGTCTGATAATCTTTATAGTTTACCATGAAAATGGCTAGATCTTCTAGCGAAGATTCTTGCATTAAAGTGTTGAGAATATAAGGGCTATGTGTCGTTAAGAAAAATTGATTGTCAACGCTTTCTACAATTGATTTAGCTAAATAGCGAATGTATGGTGGAAAAGAATGGTTTTCAGGTTCTTCAAATAAAATTATGGAATTTTTATTCGATTTTATCGCGGCTAGGTGGAAAATAATGCGCTGTAGAGTATCAGCTATTAAACTATAAGGCGTTTTTATAGAATACCAGCCAGAACGCTTGTGAATTTCTAAAATGTTATTAATCGGGTCTAGTAGCAGTTCTAATTTATATCGACCAAAAAACGAAGCTACTTCTTTTATCAATTCCTTGTTAGTTCGTAATATATCTATAAGGTTTTTTCCATAAGGATGCGCTAGAGAATAATTGTTTCCTCTTTCGTAATTAAGGTGTTTTGAGCTGAAGGAGTATTTTTTTATGGATGATTTTTCTCCTTCTAAAATAGTCCTAATGAAATTTCCTGCTTCCAAGAAAGAAGAAGAAAATGACTTTCTAAATTTATTACGAGCCTCTAATTTGTCCATCTC
>JAHDHB010000635.1 GCA_020631545.1 Saprospiraceae bacterium
ACTTACCTGTATTTTATCTTTGGCGTAAAAGGAAAATCGTTCAAGGTTCCCCCCTTTTTCTCCTGATTTATCTTCTTCCGATATAAAATTGTAACTATTGTGTATGTGGGCGAGGCTTAGTTGAAAATCTTGTTTCCGCTTGGCAGGAAAATCATGTACAATTCTAGTCGACATCTCCTGGATTGGATTTCTCCAATAGCTTGTCTCATAGTCAATTTGACTCTCATCTCCTTTACCTTCAAACCCAGAAGTAGCCAAATGTTCAGGCCGGTAATAGCTTTGTGAAAGTTGTACACTAGAAAGTCCTCCATTTTTCCAATTATGATAATATTTTAAGGCACTCCCTACTTGAATAGAACGGGTATTCAATTCTCTGAAATAAATTACATCACCTTTTTTATCCAAACTCTCACGATATTGATCGTTACTAGCGATAGCACTGATTTCCAACTTGTTATTATTTTTGAAAAAGGTGTTAAATTTTAAGTTGACATCACCATATTGATAAGCAGGTTTCGAATAATCCGCTTTCCCAAAAATCTCTTGCCAATTCACTAAAGCATTAGTATAAGTCTGACGTGCAGCAACTTGAAGCGTAGCATTTTTATCGAATAAAGGAAGACTTAAATAGGCATTGGCCGATTGATCGCCTAGAATAAATTGGCCTGTAATTTTTTCCCGATGCCCTTGCTTTCCATCAATAAGCACTGTCCCACCAATACGGTCACCGACATGCACATTATACCCTGCTTTATAGACTTCGATATTTTTGACCATCAAGGGATTAACCCGCCCTATATCATCCTGTAGACCCTGACTATTAAATAAGGTAATACCGTCGTAAATAATGTGGTTTTGACCAAGATAAGCCCCCCAAATTTGATATTCGGAAGAAGCTTCCCCCGCAGCTAAAATCCCCGGATATAAGCGAAGGTGATTCAAAATCATATCACTATGATTACCAGGCAGTAAAGTAGCAGCGACATCATTCAATTTGAAATGCCCTGGCTCCTCCCCTATGTTGGTTACATAGACGGGCGAGGTACTACGCACTGTAATTTCTTGCAAGTCAAAAGCCTTAGGATAAAGCTTGATTATCAAGTTGTTATTTTCTATTATTAAGGTATCTTTTATTTCATAACCAAGATGCAAAAATTGTATTTTTTCCTGTACATTCGTAGTTTTAAAGCTAAAACGACCATTTCCATCCGTAGAAAGTGCTTGATGACCTGCTTGGATATTGGAAAAAGGCAATGGCTCCAAGGAGCTCGCATCAACCACTTCTCCTTGAAAAAGATAGAGTTGAGGTGGAGCAGCGCTAGTAGTTTCCTTCTTTTTTTTCCTTGGTAAGGTCTTGGAACTTAATGTTTTTTTGCTTCGAAAGGTGTAAACATCCGCTATGTTTGCTAATTCCAAATCACATTGCTTCGCGAGTGTTTCTAGGGCTAGGCTTATGTTCTTAAATTCCTGTTTTATAGTAAGGTTACATGCTTTTGAAACACTAGCATCTATAGAAAACTGGATGTCGTATTTTTCATTAAGTTGGAGTAAAATTTCATGGAGAGATTGTTCGGCGCAATTTAGCTCCACCGTTTGCCCGTATGTTTTTGTAGAGAATAGAAAAACAAGGAGGAATACTGTATATTTTAATTGGTCTTTCAGTAGTTTATATTTTTACATAAAATCGCCAAAGCGACCTTATATGAAACCCTTACAATCTCTTATCTGCCTTATATGTTTAAAAGCCAACGTTACTTCTTGCTACGTATGATAAACGTCTTATCCCCTTTCCGCTCAACTTCAAGATCAAAATTAAAGCAAATAATCTCCAATACCTTATCTACAGGTTTATTTTTATCAAAAAGACTTGTATGATAGCGTTTTTCGATATTCTTAATGTCCAATTCGAGCTTAATATCGTAATGTTTTTCGATCTCCTCAAATACCGAACTTAAGGAAGTCGAAACATTGTCAAATTTTTCGCTTTTCCAAGCTAAAATAGCTGTAGAATTGGCTTCTTTTGATTTTACAATCAAGTTATTTTCCAGTTTTGCGAATTCATTTTTCGTGAGGAATACGTGCTTGGATTGCTTGTCAGTCACTTTTACTTTACCTGTTTTGCAAAGCACTTGATATTCAGTCTCTCTTGCGTAGATATTGAAGCTTGTTCCTAGGACTTCCGTTGTACCATTCGTAGAAAATACGGCAAATTTCTCCCCTTTTTCTACTTCAAAAAAGGCCTCGCCTTCTAGATGAATCGCTCGTGAAAAAGACCACCAATAAGGGGCATAAGATAGCGTAGAATTCGTATTTAGCTGCACTTCAGAACCATCAGGAAGACTGAGATTCGCCACTTGATCCGATGTGGTCAAGGTTGTCGTATGGAATTTCATAAAAAGCACACTAGCAACCAAGAGGGCTACAGAAGCGGCTACGCTTAACAGTTTCCAATTCAAGGAGATAACCTTAGCGGAGGCTTTAGGGGCTTCTTCACCTAGGAGCATTGCCATCTCTTGCCAAACCGTCTCTTTGCTTTTGGTATAAGGAACTTCAAGCTGAGCGAAAAGTGCTTTTTCCTGCTTGAAGATGTATTCGTTATGGTTAGGCGTATTTTCCATGCGCTAATGTTTTGCGCAGCGACTGCAAGGCCAAGGTCATCCGTTTTTCTACGGCTTTGACGCTGATGTCCAAGCGTTCTGCTATTTCTTTGTAACTTAAATTTTCCATTCTACTCATCAAAAACGTCGTCCGTTGTTTAGGTGGTAGCTTGGTCAAAGCTGCTTCATATTTTTGTTTTAATTCCTTGAATTCTAGTGTTTTTTCGGGCGTCTGTTCTTCTTCTTGTACCGTCAGTGATAATTCGTATTTTCGAGCAGAATCCAGTTTTCGATGTTGCGAAATCCACAATTCCTTAGCGATTTTGTAAAGTAATCCCTTGGTTTTGTGGGGGTGGTATTCGATGTTCTTTTCCCACATTTTCATAAAGGCTTCCTGGGCTACATCCGTCGCTATCTCGGTATCTCCACAGCGATAGTGGATGAAGTTTCGGAGTGGGTCAAACCATTGGTCGAAGCATTGCTTGAATTCTGATTTTGTCATAGTAGGGAATTAGCCGCTTTGACGGATTTTGAACCATATAAGCTCTTGGGCATAAACTTCTACGTTTTTTGTACAGAAAATGAAATGTGGCATTATCGTTTTGGCGATTTTTAACCATATAAGGCTCATAAGAAGATATAAGCATAACGTGATGTACTAGACGCTAAAGACATATAAGGAGGTCTGCGACCTTTTTA
>JAHDHB010000636.1 GCA_020631545.1 Saprospiraceae bacterium
GGTACCTGATGTCAAGTTGATAAAAAACGGTAAGGTTGTCGCTTCCTTTTATGGTGCAAAACCACCGTATATTATTGAAAACTGGTTAGATAGGAATTTGAAAGAAGAAAAGGAGAGCGAATATAGCCAAATTGAACGCTTTTTAAAATGCAATGAGGTCGAAAATGCTCAAACGGCCTTACTAGAATTGGCTTTAAAAGAAAATCCGAAATCAGATTTCCTGAAATTGATTATGGCTTTGCAGCAGGTAGAAGGAGATAATGCACTAGCAGCAAAATGGCTCAACAATCTTAGTCCTAAAGCAGGAAAAAGTTCTATTGCACAGCTTGTCAGGGATCTAATAGATATAGACATGGACGAAAAAAGTCCTTCTACCCCCAACTCATCTCCTTTTACAGCGAAGGAAGTCAATATCGAAGCTAAAATCGTGATTGAAAACCTAGACATTAATTTACTTGAAAATCTCGTGCATATCGGAATCAATGAAGTGCGTAAAAAGAAGGGTGCCAAAGTGCTATCGCCACATCCTGTACTAGGCAGAGCAGCTAAAGATCATAATGATTTTCAAATGCGCACCGATACCCTAACGCATAGTCAAAATAATGCTGAAAAGCGAACCGTAAAGGAGCGCGTTGAGATTTTTGGTGGTGGATTTCGAATGATGGGAGAAAATGTTCAATTCAAGGGATTCCCAATCCGTTCTTGGTCAGGAAGTGATTTGAAGGAAATCGTTTGCCCCAGCTATATCCAAGCAGCTAGTGATTTGGTAGAAAATTGGGTGAAATCTCCAGGCCATTATCGAAATTTAATAAACCCTGATTACCAATGTGTAGGAACGGCAGTAGGTTGGAACCCTGAGAATAATGCACTTTTTGCTACCCAAGTATTTGGTACACCATTATAATACTACAGGACAGCAGAGCTGTAGAATTGAAGGTCACAGAGGCTTTTCCAGTCATTTTGTTTCGTCAAAACGCTATTTTTGCCTCCTAACGGACAAGAACAGCTATAGTCTTTGAATCTTCCCAATAAATTTCATATTATAGGCAGCAAAACCTATAATCTATGAAATCTGTACGTATTCGTTTTGCAAATGCCCAAGGAGAACAATTAGCTGCACGCCTAGAAATGCCTGAATTTCAGCACCCCACGGCTTTTGCTTTATTCGCTCATTGCTTTACCTGCAATAAAAATCTAGTAGCTATACGGAATATCAGCAGAGCCTTGACGGCAAAAGG
Source organism: Saprospiraceae bacterium (assembly GCA_020631545.1). Taxonomy (GTDB): domain Bacteria; phylum Bacteroidota; class Bacteroidia; order Chitinophagales; family Saprospiraceae; genus JAHDHB01. The sequence goes on from JAHDHB010000636.1 coordinate 1,239, forward strand.
AATAGCGGTCTTACGTTTTGATTTTACGGGTTTAGGTGAGAGCGAAGGCGATTTTGCAGATACTAATTTCTCCTCGAATGTACAAGACTTGATAGCTGCTGCAAAGTATTTGGAGACTGAATACCAAGCACCTAGTTTATTGATCGGACATTCGCTGGGAGGCGCTGCGGTTCTTTTTGCAGGAGCCCAACTCCCTTTTATACAAGCCATTGCTACAATTGGAGCCCCCGCTAGTCCAAAGCATGTCGCTCATTTATTTCAACATGGAATTGAAGAAATCGAAGCAACAGGAAAGGCGACCTTAAAAATTGGAGGTCGAGCATTTACGATAAAAAAACAATTTCTAGAAGACATTAACGAACAAAATATCAATCAGGCCGTCAAGGGCTTAGGTAAAGCGCTTCTGGTCATGCATTCTCCCCAAGACACCATCGTGGAGGTCGATAATGCGGCCAGTATTTATCGTAGAGCCGAACATCCCAAAAGTTTCATCTCCTTGGACGGCGCCGACCATTTACTCTCCAAGAAAAAAGATTCCTTGTATGTTGGCGAAGTGATTGCTTCTTGGGCAAATCGTTATTTAGAAAAATCGCCATCAATACCGCTTAAAACAGATAAGCAAGTGGCGGTCAGGTTGGCTGGTGATAAATTTACAAGTGAAATACAAGCGGGTAAACATGCTTTTCTAGCGGATGAACCTGAAAGTGTTGGCGGTGACGACTTCGGCCCTTCACCTTATCAATTGCTTTCTGCGAGTTTAGGAGCTTGTACGGTAATGACTTTGCGGATGTATGCTAACCGAAAAAAATGGGATTTGAAAAGTGTAACCGTTCATTTAGAACATTATAAACAGCATCTTGAGGCGTCTGAAGATGGAGAGAAAAAGACAAGAAAAGCGGACATTTTTGATAGAACGCTAGAGTTACATGGAAATCTTGATGCTAAACAGCGCGAACGTTTGCTAGAAATTGCCAATCGTTGTCCTGTTCATCGTACTCTACATGGTGAAATTGTCGTCAATAGCAAACTTTTAGAAGGTTGAGAATGAAAAATTATATTTTTACAATTAGAAAGACTCATATGAACCTCTTATTCTTCTTATAAGTCTTATGTGGTAAATTTCAATAGTAAAAAAACACTAGAAATGAACATCATACAACGTCCTTCCGTTTTAGATTGGGAGAAAGAAGGAAACTATATAGAAGTTAATGGACAGCAACTATTTGTGATCGACCAAGGAAACTCTAAAGAAACACTTTTGATTCTACATGGGTATCCTACATTTTCCTACGATTATTGGAAAGTCTTACCTCGTTTGACAGAACACTATCGGGTCATTATTCACGATCATTTAGGCTTTGGTTATTCGGATAAACCTGATAAATATTCCTATTCCCTAGTAGAACAAGCAGATTATGCCTTGGCTTTATGGCAGAAACTGGGTGTAAAAGAAGCCATTCTCCTAGCACATGATTATGGAACAAGCGTAGCCACCGAGCTATTAGCAAAGTCTGGTTTTGGTTATAATCCTATAAAATTCAAGCAATTAATCTTATGCAATGGCAGTGTTCACATCGAATTGGCCAAGCCACGATTAATCCAAAAATTGCTAAAAAATAAACGAATAGGAAAATACGTCGCTCAATTATCGAACTCTTCGATTTTTATTCGAAATATGAAAAAAATATTGGCCGATCCGAATTCCATCTCCAAGGAAGAATTGCTGGAAATGTGGGATTTATTAGATAAACGAAATGGCCGTAAAAACTTCCACAAAATCAGTCGATATATTGATGAACGCTACAAGTACTGGCATCGCTGGATAGGAGCTTTGGAGAAAACAACGATTCCGACAGGACTTATTTGGGGCACGGAAGATCCAGTTGCACTAAAAGCTGTAGCGGAACAACTTCATGCTGAAATTCCTAATAGTGAATTGGTTTGGTTGGAAGGCGTAGGCCATTATCCGATGCTTGAAGCTGCTGATACTTGGTGTGATGAGGTCTTGAGATTTTTGAATAA
>JAHDHB010000637.1 GCA_020631545.1 Saprospiraceae bacterium
CACTCAAGCTCTCACGCACACTTGCGGCATGGCCTATGTGCGTTGGGTTAATAACAATATCACCCTTTCAGGGTTTTCGCATTAGTTCTTTTGCTTTTCTATAATCCTTGTATTCCTTCGGGATTTACTTGCATCATTTATCCGTAAGCCTCGCCTAAACCATCCATTATTTCTGAGCAGAACCACTAGTTTTTTACAGTTGGCCAAATGCAAATTTTCATCCCTACCCGTTACATAGGACAAAGGACTTCGTTGCTCAAAACCTAAAACGCGCAGCGTCAAAAGATGACTAAAGCTCATCCTTTGACTGCGTAGCAACATAAAACCTTTATCGTTTGTTGTCTCCGAAATTAAGGTGTACTTGACACGTTCATGTCGTCAAAAATCTATGTTTTAGATAGCTCTAAAACTTTGCTAAAAAAAACAAACAAAAAACGCTAAATTGTAACGAATTGCGCCATAATATCGTTGTTCGCGTTTTGACGGTCATTCTTAATTGTGGCTCTGCCGCCATGTTCCTATGTGGCAATAATTTACGCCAAAGTCATACTTCTTAAATCTTACATCGTATTTTGTAGAAGAGCCTTTTCGGAATGGCCTCCATCATTTTCTTCACAAAAAACATAGAAATTTTTGCACAAGAGTTAAATTCGTCATTCCTAATTCGTAATTTGGCTTTCTCCATTGTTATGTAATGCTTTATAAACATTTTTTAAGTAAAAAATAAAAACATTCCAACGTAGAAAATATGGAAATATTTATCTCATACTCAACAGCAAACAAGGATTTCGTAGATAAAATTGATGCTTTCTTTCATGAAAAATTTAACCTTCGGTTGGTTCGAGATACGCGAGATTTGAAGTACAAGGGAAATGTAGATGAGTTTATGCAACGTGTTCGAACCGCTGATCGTGTTTTGGTTTTAGTCAGTAAAGATTTTTTGCAATCCAAGTTTTGTATGTATGAAATGATGGAATTGCTTAAAGATTTGAATCACAAGGAGAAAATACTACCCATTCTCCTAGGCGATATTGATGTTTTTGATCCTTCGGAAAGGCTAACATTTTCCCTGTATTGGAAGCAAGAATTTGATAAGCTAAACAACTTAATTAAGGAATTTTCTTCTAGTGGTCAGCTAGCAGAAATTGCAGACGAAGTTCAGAATCTTAAGCGAATTCAGCATATTAGGGCTAATGTCAATGATTTTCTAGTATTTTTAGCTAGTATGCGCTTGGTACAGCTCAAAGAAATGGAGGAAAATAACTTCCAGGAAATAGCTGAAATTTTGGATATTAAAGCCCAACCCTCCAAGAAAATAAAACCAATCTTTGTTCCCCAAAAGCTTGGTAATTACGAAGAATTAAGGACCGAACTTACCCAAATGCTTCGGGAAGACATTGAGCAAGTTTTTGCACGGCTTAACGAGATTGTTACCAGCAGAAGCGACCTTGCTTCCACCCTTGTTCTTTTAGAAGCAAGGTATAACAGTTTGAAAAACAAAGAGAAAATAGGTATTGTCTCTGACGTGAATTTTGATGTTGCTCTAAATAGGCTACGACATTCCTTGTTAAGTGTCTTTGAAGATTTAGAAGAAGAAAACCTTCAATTTCCTATATCGTTTTCTGCCACAGCATCACCGACGCTTTCGCTAGAAAAGCTTATTTCTTCACTTGAAAAGCTAACCAACTTGATTCAAAAGAGTGAATCCAAAAACACATCGAATGGATTTCAAGAAGCCTCCGACATATTATTAGAGAAAATCAGTTATTTGCGAAAGGAAAAGGCTAAATTAGCGGCGGGAGCAAGAAAATTTGAGGTCAGTCAGCAGTTGCTCGATACCGAAAAAGAGCTTCAAACTCTTCAAAATCAATTCCAAAACACTCCAAACCATGAAATAACGGCCATTCTTGCTACCATAAAACAAGGGTTGGGGGAGTTGGGAGTTAGTAGTTGAGAGGTATGAGTTTTGGATTGACCGTTGTTGAACCTGTTTGAAATTTGAAAATCAATATGTTAGGGTTTGTGTGGGCTTGTGGAATGATTAGCTAATATGAAGCGATTTATGCCTGAAGTATACTAGCTCCACAAGGCAACTCCTAACTTTTAACTCCCGATAGCTATCGTGGATAACTAAATAAACTCATGTCTAAGCGAAAAAAACGACTTCTTGGCTTTTTGATTTTTCTAGCCCTTATTCAATTTATTCGGCCATCGAAAGTCGATATACCTCCAGCGGAAAATCGGATAGATTTTATTACGGCTGCTGATGTACCCGATGATATAGCGCCCGTTATCAAGAAATCGTGTTACGATTGCCACTCGAACCAACCTACTTACCCTTGGTATTTTGGTATTACTCCTGTAAATTGGTTCCTAAATAACCACATCAAGGGAGGCTTGAAGAAGCTCAATTTCTCCGAGTGGAGTACTCTAACCGTCAAGGAGCGCAATCATAAACTAGAAGAAGTGTGCGAAGTACTGGTAGACCATGAAATGCCGATAAAAAGTTACACTTGGCTACATGAAGGTACTAGGGTAGAGGATGCCATGGTCAAGCGTATTTGTGGATGGATTGACCAAAGTGGAAGTTAGTTTTTTGTTGATAATAAGGTTGTTATTGTCGTCTGAAGCAGTACTCAAGTTGTCACGAAGTGAGAAAAATAAGTGACTAATAGCTTTTAACGCTATCGCTTTATAAGACACCCCTTTCAATTAAGGCCAACCATGAAGGATTGCCCCTACTCAGGAATTAGGTTTTAGTTTAAGGACATACGATTCGTGAATTTGATATTTTATTTTTTTTGGCATGTAAGCTTGCCTTACCCCTGAATCCCGTAGGGGCAAACCCTTGTGGTTGCCCCCTAAGTAAGTGTTTGGGTAAACCGCAAGGGACTGTAGCTTTTGCTTTAGAGAATATGAATGGGCTTCTCCGATGCAAAAAGTAATTGAAGTTGTTAGTCAGGTAATTAGTGTCTGATCGAAAAAGGCAACTTTTAGAAAAAAATGTAGAGATTCTGCCATCTGGACGATGTGGGATGGTCTAGCGCTTAGCCTTGGCCTGATGGCTTAAAATAGCTCCTAAACATCTGGGATTGCAATATTTACTCAAGTCATCAGGCCAGAGCAGCCCACAAGGCAACCCCGGCACTGTCCAGATGACAAGGCCAGAGCATTGCTTTTATCGCCTTTTTCGGTCAGGCATTTAGTACAATTTTAAAATTTAGT
>JAHDHB010000638.1:0-209 GCA_020631545.1 Saprospiraceae bacterium
TAAAAAGGGTGATTGAAAGAAAATTTTTCATGGGTATTAAGTTTTTGTATAACAATGTATTGTAAAATTGAAGTATGTAGTGTACTTGTTGCTGTTAGAGGATGAGTAATGTTAAATAAATGAAGAGTTTAACAACATACATCATCTACTAAAATGCAACCGTCAATAATAACTACACAGCCATCTTTATTTAGGTCATAATCACAACC
>JAHDHB010000638.1:219-3222 GCA_020631545.1 Saprospiraceae bacterium
CAATGAATGCAGCACCACATTCTAAGTAGTATACACAGCCTGGTGAATGCCTAGGAAGTGGATAGCTACATGAAATAGATTGTCCTGCAAATCCACTTCCCTCACAAACTAAAATGCCATTAATCCAGACAAAATAATCGCCGGACGATGATCCTGCCAGGTCAAATGTTACCTGTGCGATATTACTTCCAATACTTCCATTAATACTCATATTGGTAGGGTATAAAATGGGGCATCCTTGAACTACTTGAGCAAATGTGGAATTTGAATCTACTAAAAAAACAAAAAACGATAAAACAACAATCGAAATAATTTTCTTCATGATCGGGTTTAATTAAAAGTAAATAATTGAGTAAATGTTACAGTTCAAAAGTAAGCGAAAGAGGAGATTGTTCTATGTACACTTTGCGTCGATTATTAAATGAAATTGGCCTTTTTTTTTAGAAGGATTTATTCTATTGTCAATTTATGGTTAAAATTCAATGAATAGTATGATTATGTCTCCTTTATTACAAAAAATAAAATAACTTTATAGATGCCAAAAAAGATACCTCAAAAAATTAATGCTGATAATATTTTAATCCAAATTTTGACTACGTTTTCTAAGGAAGAACGCAGGATGTTTTATGATTTTTTAGCTTCACCCTTCTTTAATAAACGTCGTGATGTTCAATGCTTATATCAAATTCTGGAAAACCGTAAGGATCTCACTAAGGCCATTGGATATGATCGAGTCATTCGAAAATTGTTTCCTAAACATTACTTGAATAAGGAAACCTCTATTAAAGAGACGGATTACTCTAGGTTGCGAAATACCATGAGCATTTTATCCAAATTAGCAGAAAAGTTTTTGTTACAATTATCAAGGGAAGGGAATGAAGTGGAAAATCATCGCTTGCTTATTGACGAGATGATGAAACGGAAACTATATCAACGGTCAAAATCTGTCTTAAAGAAAGGACTTAAGTTAGTAAAGGATAAATCTTTATTACAACGAAGTTCTTATTATGATGAATATCGCATTAGAGAACCTGAATTTTATCTAGACGTTTTAGAGCGAAATCGCTCCATGTCAAATACGGTGAATCCTGTTGTGCTTCCTTTTCACCATTACTACCTAACGAATATCTTACTCTATTGCTGCGCGGCAGTCAACCAATCCAAAATCCTCAATAAGGAAAATGACTTTCCATACTTGGAAAATTTGCTGACTTTTGTGGAAAGCCTAGGTGAGCAAATTCCCCCGCTAATTCAGATTTATTATAATGTTTTGTTGTTCTTAAAAGAAGAGAATGCCGCTTGTTCTTTTGAAAAAGTAAAAAAACTAGTTGAAGAATGGGAATCTAATCTAGATATAAATGAAAGACGCCAGATTCTTAATTTTATGCTAAATTTTTGCGCAAAACAAATAAGAATAGGGAATCTTCAATATAGAGAAGAGCGGTTCAAATTGTATGATCTTAACCTAGCTTCGGGCGTTTGGAGTAGTGGTTTATACTTGTCTCCACATCATTTTTACTTACACGTCAAAAATGCCTTAGAGATTGAAAAAATAGACGAGGTACATACCTTTGTTAATGAATATGTTGACTCACTTCCTCCAAGCCATCAAGAGCCTATGAACACGCTTTGTTATGCTTTGTTGATGTTCGCTAAAAAGAAGTTTAATACATCATTGAAAATATTGAAATCCTTTTCGAGGCAAGAAGATTTTTTCTACGCACTGTACATTAAGACTTTATTTATTAAGCTTTATTTCGAATTAGACCGCTACGATGAATTGAGGTTAGCTTTGGAAGCCCTGCGTATTTATTTACTTGAAAAACGAAGCAGAACTATAGGAGAGCCCATCAGAGAATCTTACAAAAAATTTTATTCGTTCGTTAATAAACTACATTTGATTGATGGACACCCTAATCAAAAAGGAAAAACTACGGAATTAAAGGTACAAATCAATGTGTCAAATAATTTGATGGAGAGGGCATGGCTGATTCAAAAATGTAAGTAAGTAGCGACTACAAAAAAAACGACCTCATCAATACAAAATCACCCATAAATAGCAAAGAAAATAAATTCGAATTCTCGCAGTAAGTTTAAAGCGATAATTTTGCAGAATGGCAGCGAACAGCGTTTATCATACACCTTGAAAATTAGGCGAATGTTCGTTCAGATGCCATTTAGGAAAAGCTTACGAATCTCTCTCTGGGATAGCTATACCAGCACAAAAATCCATCATCGATCAAGTAACGCCTTCTATTCTCCCTCCTCATTTTTCTCCGCCTCTTCTTTCGCGGCTTCCACTTTATCAACGATGGAGAGGCACCATCTTATCATTTTAGGACTTAAGTATTTTGAAATACCCGCTTTTCGTTGTGCTGATTTCAAAGCATTTAAGTTCTTGTAGCCCATATTCATACCTTCGGCATATTTAAGATAGGCTTCCCATTCGTCTGCCGTTATGTAGTCAAAATCGCTACGCATAATATCCAAATCTGTAGGATCGTTGATGTCGTATTTTTCGGTTGCCATTGGTCTTGATTTTTCGTTGCTAAGAAATAGAAGCAAGGAGTTAGGGAAGAAGAATGGAGGTTTTCGCTGCGCTCATCTTTAAGGATGTTTTGGCGGCTTACTCCTTATTCTTCATGAGTAATTTAGCAGCTTTGCTGCGTTTGGCAATTTAACGGATGATTTTTGGTTTTGCAATAATCCTCCCGTTTATTTTTTGCTGGATAGCACAATTAGCTAGGAGAATCATAGTGTAGAAGGTAGTAAGACTTAGCTACTTGAAAAACCCAAATCGTGAGGAAATTCACGATTTTTTTTCTAGAATTTCAAGGGCAGGAGGATTAAGTGGTTAGATCTCCTCCGTTCTGCTCCCGATAGCTATCGTGGATCCTCCAAAGGAGGATAATCACCTTGTTTTTAGTAAAAGTTGAAAGGGATCAAGTTTTAGATATAAGGAGAGCTTCGCTCTTATATTCAACAAAGTTGAAAGTCCTATGT
>JAHDHB010000639.1 GCA_020631545.1 Saprospiraceae bacterium
CTGCAAGGTGCTGGAAATGTTGGTTATGCATTACTAGAAATGATGGTCAACGAAGGCGCCAAGGTTACGGTTTTCGACCCTTCTAAGGCGACCCAACAGCGCATTCGCAAAGAATTTAAGGGGAAACCTGTTCATATTCATAAAGATATGGATTCCTTTTACGGTCTAGAAGCGGATATTTTTTCGCCCAATGCCATCGGGGCTATCTTAAACGATACGACGATCCCACAGTTGAAAGTAAAACTGGTAGCAGGAGGAGCCAACAACCAACTCAAAGATGTGGATGTCCATGCAGAAGCATTAAAACAACGTAATATCCTATACGTCCCTGATTTTTACTTGAATAGAATGGGGATTGTGAATTGTGCCAATGAGCAATACGGTTATTTGCGTTCAGATATTGAGCGTGAGGCTAATCGCTTGTTTCGCTACGTTTATGTACTCTTGCATAAAGCTGCTGAAAGCAAGGTATCTCCGCAAGTAGAAGCCATGAGGGAAGCAGAAGAAAAGGCTCAACAACCACACCCTATCTGGGGACATCGTGGTGCCGCAATCATTGAACAATTGATCGAAGATAAATGGGGTATGTAAAACGCGATACCTCGCGTTTTATGGGCGCGATACCTCGCGTTTTATGGGCGCGATATGCGATATCACATATCGCGCCCATCGCTGGCGTAAAATCTAATTTTCCGTTTTTCGAATGCCAAAATAATTGGTAACAATAACCGTTTCCTTATAAAACCGTTCCGTTGGTTCACCAATCTTCTTAGCGTTGGTATCGACTTTAACACGGTAAGTAACCTTGATGATTTCTTCACTTTCGTCTATCCATTCCGCTTTTTCCACCTCGTCCAAGCGGTAAGATTCTAGCGTTCCAATATGTTGTGAAAAGACATAACTCTCTAGTAAAGAGCGTAGTCGCTTTTGATTAATACTCTTTTTCATAGGTGTAGAACTGGAGGAAAAAAAGGCCGAATTTTCATGCTCTTTAAGTGACTTTCTACCGTAGGTAAGTAAGGTTTGCGTATTGGCATAGCCCAAAATTCGATTGATGATTTCGCCTTTAGCATTTAAAAACAATAACGTAGGATAACCCCGTACTTGATAATTTTTAGCTAATTTTTTTCCTTCCCCAGTTTCTCCATTCACTTTGAGTGATAAGTAAGATTCATTAAATAAACCTCGTACTTTGGGGTCGGTAAAGACCTCTTTATCCATTTTTTTACAAGGAGCACACCAAGACGCATAAAAATCTATAAAAATAGGCATCTTTTTCTCGGCGGCTTTATCGAAAATGTCTTCAAAATTTTCCGTAGCAAATTGAATACTTTTGGATTTTGAAGAAGATAAGCCCGACGTGGTACTAGAAGAACAAGAAAATAGCAAGCACACACTAAACGCTAGGAAGAATCCCCAAAGCTTAAGGCTAGGACGTTTGGAAAGTTGTTTTAGTTGTGGGGGCTTCGTTGAAAACAGGCGGAATTGTTGCATTGTTAGATTTTAGTATTGAACCTAAAAATTAAGCATAAATGTTCAATAAATCTTCAAGGCAAGCAGGAAAAAATATTTTTTCCTTAACTATTTTCGCTTTTTCAATAAATAATATTCATTACCAGCCTTATCCTTTTTAGGAAAAAGATCATAATTGTTCGTAGCCATAAGATCAAACGCTTTATCGACATCGATCACCTTCCCATTTTCAAGTTTATAAGTAGAGTCTGAGCTAAAGTGAATCGTTTCCGTTGTAGAAGTAAGAGGCTCTTCTGGAGCTAGGCCAGCTAGTGCATCATCAATCGCCTTGAAGAGGTGTTCGCTTAAATTTGGATAACCGCCGCCTTTATAATAATGGAATTTGCCTTCTCGATCCAGTACGACATTAGTAGGATAGCCAAAAGCAACGAACTCATCTACAACCTCTTGACGATAAGGGACTAGTGGGAATAAGAATCCGTGGGTAGAACGAAAATTCCTAGCGGCTTCCTCTTTTTCAAAAGTTACGGCAGCAAAAACAACCTCCTTGTTGGATTGGTATTTTTTGAAGACTTGATTTAGTTCAGGAACTTCGTCAATACATGGTTTACACCGTGCAAACCAAAAATTGAGGACAACCACTTTTCCCCTTAATTTTTTAGAGTCGATTTCATTTCCTTCTAAGTCTGTCATCACAAAATCAGGGGCAGCATGGCCAATTAGAGGTGAGCGTTCTCCATGACTGCGGCGTGTCGTTCGAGTCGAGGATTTTAGGGTGGTGGTTTCTCCAGGAATGATTTTGTGCAATTGCAACATCTTTAGATTCCCATCTTTATCTTCTACCGGCTCGGCATTGTATTCCCCTGTGTTGATTAACTCCGAAAAGCGTTCTATCGAAATGGTTTTTCCATTTGTGTCCTTGATGAGAATATCGTCGGTCAAGAGCATTTCCTGACGTTGAGCGAAAATTTGAAAGCTAAAAAGAAGGGATAAAAGCAGTAACAGAATATTCTTTTTCATTAGGGCAATTTTTTTCTAGTAAATAAGCGACATCCACTCATTTTAGAACCAAAAAGCTTACCAATTTTATGACTGAATGCTTGACATGACACTAGGTCTGACCAGCAATTCTTGGTTTGACAAAAGCAATATGAAGCTATCGGGTGTTCGCAAGAGAAGGTGGTAGCCTTCGGATCTATAGCAAGGGGGTTCAACCCCTTGGTTCGTAAAATAAGCCACCAAGTTTTGTCCAAAATAGGCAAGAGAGCACTCCTTAGTTACTAAAAACATGTTTTTTATATCAAACCGAGAATTGCTGTTCTAAAATCGTCCATTGTTTTACCGCTTCTTCAGTATTTACCAAGCAAAGTCGGTCAAATGAAATAGGCAATGGAAATTGGATGTTAGTTCGCTGTATAATCGAAGCTTTTTGTTTCGTTGAAAAATGGCCATAGAGCAAACTCAAATGAGGATTGAAGGAGCGTTTCGTGTATACTTTAAACAGTTCCACCGCTGCTTTCTGCGCTTGTAAAAGGACAGGATCTAATTCCATTTGTAGGTATAAACATCGAAAATACTCCTCTTCCATTCCGAATCCCGTTACTTTAGTTTCTAGAGGCAAAACTTTGCTAGACAGTTTTTTAGTGAGCTGTAGTAAAGCGTTTTTTTCTCCCTGTATTCCACTAGCCAAAGTCAAATGAGGCCAAAACAAAGGCGCCTTCCAATCGAAAGCTATTTGCTTGAT
>JAHDHB010000640.1:0-2399 GCA_020631545.1 Saprospiraceae bacterium
TGTAGGATTGAACTATAACAAGAACAAGCGCAGTGTCAGCCGAACTATCAATTGCCTAAATTATGCCGAAATTTATCTCAACGTTAAATTGAGGTATCCCGAATTAGCAGAATTGATAGACCATATAGAGGAATTCCTTAACTAGTTGTTTTTAATCTACTGCATCCGTGAAAAGAGTCCTTACTAAACGCCGATTCACGTTTAAAAAAATACGAGAATCAGGCATCAGTTGCCGTACCATGAAGTCCAAAGCCTTGAATTGGGCAGATCAGTTTGATACGGTAAGTTACTTAGACAGCAACGGCTATATGGGCGATAAATATCGCTCATTTGAGTGTATGGTTGCCGTAGGTAAACAAGCTGAATTAGTCGCTAATGTAGACGCTTTTGAGCAGCTAAAGGCGTTTTATGAAACGCATAAAACTTGGCTATTTGGCTTCCTGAGTTACGACTTAAAAAATGAGGTAGAAAACTTGACATCCAACAACTTCGATGGAATTGGGTTCCCTAGATTGCATTTCTTTGTTCCACAATATTTACTAGAAATCAGTCATAAGGCGATTACAATTCATGCACCAAGAGGAGAACATGAAAATATTTTGAGCTATATCCTAGATTCAAGAGAACAACATATTCCTTTTACGTTTATCACTCCGAAAGTAAAACCTAGAATTTCTAAAAAAGAATACCTAGCCTATATCAAGGCCATTCGGCAACACATCGTAGAAGGCGATTTTTATGAAATGAATTTTTGTCAAGAATTTTATGCTGAAAATTGTCGAATTCTTCCTTCTGAGGTCTTTCTACGCCTCAATGAAATTGCCCTAGCACCCTACGCTTGTTTTTATAAATGGAATGAACGTTATTTGCTAAGTGCTAGCCCAGAACGCTTTATAAAAAAAATAGGCAATTCCTTAATCTCCCAACCTATCAAAGGAACTATAAAACGAGGGAAAAACAAGAAAAAAGATGATATTCTCAAGGAAAAACTAGCCAATAGCGAAAAAGATCGCGCTGAAAATGTCATGATTGTCGATTTAGTGCGTAATGATTTCTCTCGCAGTTGTCAAGCAGGAACGGTAAGCGTTGAAGAACTTTTCGGCATTTATACCTTCCAGCAAGTCCATCAAATGATTTCTACCGTAAAAGGAACGTTAAAGCCTGATATTCATTTTGTTGATGCCATAAAAAATGCTTTTCCAATGGGGTCAATGACAGGCGCACCCAAGCCCATTACCATGGAGACGATAGAAGCTTATGAGCATACACAACGTGGTTTGTACTCTGGTGCAGTGGGCTATATCTCACCGGATGGTGATTTTGATTTCAATGTGGTTATTCGTAGTATTTTATATAATAATTTAACAAATTATCTTTCCTTCCAAGTAGGCGGAGCTATCGTTTACGATTCTGAACCCGAAAGTGAATATGAAGAGTGCCTGTTGAAAGCAAAAGCCATGCGCGCTGTGCTTCGCGAACCTGTTTGGGCCTGATGTTGGCGAATTTCATTCTCTTCATAGCAGCCACAGCGTACCGCTTACAACTACTGTCGGGGCTACATCATCTTGTAAAACAACGAGTAATATTAGTGCTTGGAGCCCTGAATAATGACCTATTCTTCTACTAAAAGATAATATTTATCGAACTCAGGTTTTACCCTCCCATTCCTTTCTTTAGTATTTCATTATACAGTTGGTCATAGCAATTAGAGATTACAATGAATATTGTAAAGCTTTAATTGTTTTATTGTATATTATTGACAATCAAGGGGTTTGTGTTTGGGGTTGATGTAGGGTTTTTCTTTCCTACTAGCTTTTTCATAGGACATTATATAAAATTAGTACCTTTTGTAAGGTATACAAGGGACGTAACTTTGAATCGTAATTCATTGGAGCTGTACTCCAATCTCTTCATGTTTTTAAATCAAATTATTATGAAACATTTATTTTTGTTGCCCTTGTTCTTCTTATTGATTTTTTCTTCCTGTGAAGTAGAAGAAATTCAGCCTACTGGAGAAGTAACCCATGAACTACTAGAGAAAAACTCCGAGCAATCTACTAGTAATTTGTTTGTTCCTCCATCAGAGATCGAAGTCGTGAGCGTAAGTCATTGTAGAGCAAAATACCAAAAATACACCTTCAATATTTTCTATTGTGATATTTTTGCGGGATATGATCAGGTACATATTTATGCCAAACCAGCCAATAATTCTAGTTGGATTTATATGGGAATAGCCAATCAAGTGGGGGCAAATGATAACCTTTTTACGCTATCAAAAACAGTTGGATTTGTTTATCAGACAGGTACTTGGACGATGTTGACAAAGAGTAGCTATGTCGATCCTGCTACGATAACCAATTATCCTGGGAGCAATTCTTGTGATTATAGAAGGAATTTTC
>JAHDHB010000640.1:2409-3208 GCA_020631545.1 Saprospiraceae bacterium
AATCCAGTCCAAAAAGATCCTTTTCAATGATTTATTCAAGAGAAATCTGTCCTCCGCCTCCTCCTTGTAACTTGGATAATGCCAATGGCCTTTCCTGCTTTCAATTAGTTGATTTTATTGACAACTTTTTGGAGGATGATGTCCTAGACTGTTATCCTAATTTGACACCTTGCCCTAGTGAAAATCAAGTATGTTTTCATATGACCGATGATTTCGTTTTTAGTTATTCTTTTACAAATCAGAATGATATGATTTTAGGGTATGACCAAGTCATCGCCCCTATGATGAATGATATAGAAAATGCCATTACTATTTTTGCAGGCGCTGATAATTATCCTTGTACCATAACTGGTGAAGTTACCGATATCAGGGACTGTTCTGCAAACGTAGGGACAATTGAAGTGACTTTGAGCTTTATTGATTTTTGTAGCCCTTAAAATTTATCGAAGATAAAGACCGCAATTATCGGTTTGAATAAACTATTGAAAATAGTTCTTATTACAAACTTAAGGGAAGATTTAAGTTAAAGTACGCTGCCTCAACTTAAACCTTCCTTTTTTTGCGTCCTAGGTCATAATGTCTTTTACGCCAATGTCGTCAATAATCTATGTACCTTTGTAGCAATAATTTACGCTAAAATCATAGCTAATGCCGAGGCCATCTTGTACTATGCGATTTACGCAGTGAGAGCCTATGTGAAAAAGGTCGCAAGACCTTCTTATGTATCCTATGTGCCCTTCTACACCAATGTCGTCAAAAACTATGTGTCTATGTGGTTGAAAATCAACGCAATGAGGTG
>JAHDHB010000051.1:0-2056 GCA_020631545.1 Saprospiraceae bacterium
CGAATACGCAATAGACCGCTACATTTTCAGTTTCAAAGCGCATTTTGAACTAGGGCAGACCGATTATATCCTAGAGAAGAAGCGTGCCTTTATGGAATACCTTAAGTATAATAACAGCATTCAAAAACTAGGAAAAGATTACAAAACGAGTTACGAAAATTTTTTAAACCTCCTTGTCTGCATCATCGAATTTCCATTTAAAAGTTATACGAAAAACGATCTATATGCAATGTTGAAAAGCTTTGGTGGTTTGATTGCAGAATCAAAGTGGCTGAGAGCGAAAATAAATGCGCTGTAGGCTCCTAAAAGCAAACATCAACTGTCAAAATTTCTAAACTGAACCATGACCTCAAAACACACCTAAGCAACTTTCCTGAATTCAACTTGTCTTCCAATCTTCCTTCTACTTCCGAACACATTTTGTACCTTTGCGGGATGAAAAAACATATACCCAACATACTAAAAGGTGCGGCGATGGGCATTGCGGAAGTGATTCCTGGCGTATCGGGTGGCACAATAGCTTTTATCACAGGCATCTACGAGCAATTAATTAATACCATTAAGGCGTTTGGGCCTTCCTTGTTTACTACCTTAAAACAAGGAGGATTGAAGGGCGTTTGGGATGAAATCAACGGGACTTTTCTTGTTAGTTTACTAGCAGGAATGGCCATTGGCGTAGTCGCCGGCGTGTTTGGAATTACTTACTTGTTGGACAATTATCCCGTATTGGTTTGGGCCTTTTTCTTTGGGCTCATCATAGCTTCTGCGATCTATATTGGCAAGCAATTGACACATTGGAGCGCCAAGGAAATTATCGCATTAATTGTGGGCGCCATCGTAGCCTTTGGCATCACCATCATCACGCCAGCGGAAGGCACTACCTCTTTACCGATTGTTTTTATTTCGGGAGCTATTGCCATTTCAGCACTTATCCTGCCGGGTATTTCAGGCAGCTTTATTTTGTTATTAATGGGCATGTATACCATTATAGTGCCTACCCTAAAAACAGCTTTGAAGACCTTGGATCCTGCTAGTCTTCTCCTTGTTGGTGTGTTTGCATGTGGTTGTATTGTTGGTCTAATGACCTTTTCTCGAGTACTTTCATGGACATTTAAACACTACAAAAACATCACTTTAGCGCTTTTGACAGGGTTTATGATTGGTTCCTTAAACAAAATTTGGCCTTGGCGAATTCCTACAGCGTGGGTGAAGGATGCGAATGGGGAATATTTGCTTAAAGATGGTGTGCGCAAAGTACTGTCAGAAGCGAATGTTTTGCCTTGGAATTACACGGAGGAACCGTATACCATTGCTGCAATTGTTTTAATGATTCTAGGATTTCTGGCGGTCTTTGGTATCGAAAAATTAGGTGGCAAAGAAACGAAGTGATTTTTGATGTAAGATTTATGAAATTGTATGGAATCATCTTAACGTGGCGAAGCTAGAGCCTTTGAGTTTCTATAGCAATGGGTTTCAACTCCTTGGTCGTTAAAATATCCTGCCAAATTTTGGCAAGTGTTCAATGCTGAGTTACCCAATAATATCCAGCCATTTTTGGGCAGAAATTTACTGGTGAGAAATTAAAGGAATACCTGTTTATGAAAACATTAGGATTGATCGGGAAAACATTAAAGCATTCGTTTTCAAAACGATATTTTACTCAAAAGTTTGAAGAAGAAAACATTGCAGACTATCAATACCAGCTATTTCCTTTGTCGCGTATAGAAGAATTTCCACGTTTACTTGCTAACCAACCTAGCTTAGTCGGACTAAATGTGACCATTCCTTACAAACAATTAATTATTCCTTACTTGGATGAACTTGATGCGAGTGCGGAGTTTGGAGCGGTGAACACCATCGCTTTTAGAAATGGAAAATTGACCGGCTATAACACAGATATTGTTGGTTTTAGGGATTCTGTAAAACCATTGTTGTCAAGGGATTCACATGGCTTGATACTAGGAACTGGAGGCGCGGCCAAAGCTGTTTCCTTTGTCTTTGAACAATTGAACATAAAACATCAATTCGTTTCAAGAAAACCTAAAAATGATCAACT
>JAHDHB010000051.1:2066-18339 GCA_020631545.1 Saprospiraceae bacterium
GATGATTTGGATAAGGATACCCTTCAAAAGTATGCCGTGATCGTCAATGCTACACCTCTGGGTACTTTTCCGAAGACTAGCGAATGTCCTGCCATTCCCTACCAATTTTTGAAAGGAGAACAGGTCTTATATGATTTGGTTTACAATCCTACCGTCACACAATTTTTAAAAAATGGCGCAAAGTACGGTTGTACGCTTAAAAATGGACTTGAAATGTTATATTTGCAAGCGGAGAAGGCTTGGGAAGTATGGAACACGGAAAATGGAGGATAGAAAATGGAGGAAGGAGGAGAAGGAGGAGGCGTATTCCCGAGCGCTTGCCATATTGTCAATAACGAATAATGATCTTCCATGAAGGATGCACAATACCCTGATATAGATTTTAGAAATACAGAAATTGCCTTTGCTAGTAAATCAAATAATGATTTAAAGAAAATGGCTCGACTCTTTGGCATGATGAATAGCCCTTGGTTGGTTTCCATTGGTTCACGTCTTGGGTTGGCTGCCTTTAAAATGCGGTTACCCATCACGCCCCTAGTCAAAAGCACCATTTTCGACCAGTTTTGCGGAGGAACGACTTTACTCGAATGCCAGCCAACGGTAAATAATTTGTATCAAAATAATATCCTAACTATTCTTGATTATGGTGCGGAGGCTAAGCAGACGGAAAAGGATTTCAATGCAACGATGCGTGAAGCTATCCGAGGGATAAAATTTGCTAATGAAAATGATAGTGTTCCCGTCGTAAGCGTGAAGGTAACGGGGTTGGCCAGATTTGCATTGCTTGAAAAATTGCAGGCAGGAAAAAAACTAAATAAGGCTGAACAAGAAGAATACTCCAATGTAAAAAAACGGGTGAATTCCATTTGCCATGTGGCTTCTGAGCATAATGTTAGTGTTTTTATTGATGCCGAAGAAAGTTGGATTCAAGACACCATCGACTTCTTCGTTGGGGCTATGATGGCACGTTATAATAAAAAGCGAGCAGTTGTATACAATACCTTTCAAATGTATCGACATGATCGTTTTGAATTCCTGAAAAAATCTTACGAACTCGCTCAAAAAGAGGGATATATCCTAGGCGCTAAGCTCGTCAGAGGGGCTTACATGGAAAAGGAATACAAAAGAGCGGAAGAATTGGGGTACAAAACGCCCATACAACCTAGCAAGGCGGCTACCGATAGAGATTATAATCGGGGCATTAAGTTTTGTGTCGAACATTACGAATCCATTGCTTTTTGTAATGCTTCTCATAATGAAGAAAGTACGCTCTTCATGGCCGAGCTTATTGAACAAGCTGGTTTGCCCAAAATTCATCCTCACTTGAATTTTTGTCAACTCTATGGAATGGGCGATCACATTTCCTTCAATTTGGCTCAAGCCGGGTATTGTGTAGCGAAATATGTTCCCTACGGGCCTGTAAAAGATGTTGTTCCTTATCTAATTCGACGAGCTCAAGAAAATACAGCCGTCGTAGGTGATATGAGCCGAGAATTGGGCTTCATCAAGCAAGAAATGAAACGAAGAAGAATGGATTAATATTCGTGGATAATGAAAAAATTAAGAGCCAACTACTTGTTCAAGAGGTGGTTGTCGAAGTAATTGAAATAGAAGCGCCAGCAAGGAATCATGAAAATAGCCTATGCTACCATAGCAGGAAGCACACATCGAACGCTTTATTATAATAGTCAAGATGCTGTAGAAATCGTCCAAACGCCCAACTATACTATCGGGATCGTTGCTGACGGTTGCGGTAGTGGTTCCAATAGCGAAGTGGGGGCACAACTTGGTGTAAAATTTCTAGCAAAATATATACAAGAATGCATCACAAACGAAAGGGAATGGAAAAACGAAATGGCTTCAAAAATGCATACTTATACCGAAAAATTAATTCATCTGCACACTAAAGATTCCAAACGCTTTACAAAAAACTACTTACTGTATACTTTAATTGGTTTCGTACTTGAATACGATAGAATTACCTTGTTTTCCTGTGGTGATGGTGTTTTTGTTATAAATGATAACATTAAGATAATCAATCAAAATAATCGACCAAAATATTTAAATAATGGATTTTTAGGTAAAGATGGCGGCAGTTTCGAATTTACAGAACTGAAGTATACAAAACAAAAAATAATAGTTGCAACAGATGGTTTTGAAGATTTAGTTCAGGCTATAAATAACAAAGAAATTTCGGAGTACGAAAGTGTTAATGAACTGCTAGAAGATGAACAAAATTTTGATAATCCCATTCAACTGCCAAAACTACTTGCCAAGTACGCTGATAAAGGCATTTTGAAAGATGATTGTACCCTTATTATGTTAAAATAAAATTTAAGAAGTATAATGTTTGTTATTCGCTAGTAAATAACAACTCACGTCATGAGGGTTTCATTCATCTTACATCATAAATCGTATTTGTTCATAAATTCCTATTTTTCGGAGTAAAACTCACCGCTAGAATCCTCAACGTTTCGGTTTATACTTAGCCCCCTGTAGCAATTTTTGAGCATCTTTTTCGCTAATCAGTTGTGCTAAGGATTTGTTTGGAAAACGACGCATATACTGCTTGACGATTTGATATCCCATCCAAGAACCGACGTTACCAGGCGCTTCTTTCGGCATTCCAGGAGAATTAGGACTAGGATTTACATACTTTTGAATATCCTTTTGCCGAGAAGAGTACAAGAAATCTTCGGTAAGAAATAAAGCCCAAACCTGTGATTCATTTTCCTCCACCCAATTCAATTGTTTAGGCGTATACTCATGGATAACCGTATCTGAGGCATATGGGATCAACTGCTCAAGGAGATAGCGTTTTTTCCCATTATGCACCATAATATCCAGCATTCGATTCCCTTTCGGAAGGCCGACCAAGTCATCAGTCAAGGCTGAAAGGGTACGCGCGACCAAGTGCTCTTTATTGAAGGAACGTACTAAGTAAGCGGAAAAATTGGCATTATTGGGATTATACCGTTGGTAAGGATAATCGTGACCCAAGTAAAAATCTAAGCCTACGGCCAAGGAGTTTTCGCCATAAATGAAGCCCGCATAACCATATTCCGAAAAGAAGGTGGTGACGTCTGGAGTTGGTTTGTCGGGGAAGTGATATTTATAGAATTTAAAGGCTTGCTCAAATTCCGCTTTCATATCCGAAAAATCAGCAAAAACGATTTGGCAGGTATCGTACAATTTTTTGACCTGTTCATTTTTCAAAAAACCCGTAATATAAGCTTCTTCCCCTTCAGGCACAATTCGTTTATCATTGGCTCCCAAAATATCATTGAAAAACAAGGGAGAAAAAACGGGATAGCTTTCCTTGATTTTTGCCAAACCCACAGCCACATCATTCGTATCTATGGCAAATAAATCCTTGTCAAAGTGCCTAATCTTCGTTTCTACTTGAATTTCAGATATATCAGGAATAACCTTACTTTCATCACCAGTACAACCTACCCATTGAAGCAAGAAAAGTGCTGCAAGGCATAGGAAAATAGGAGGAAAATGTACGGATTGCTTCATGTAAATACTATTTTTGCTGTTCAACTTGGGGTGGTTAGTTGTAAGTAAACCACTAAAAAATGAGCATTTTTAAAAAATTGGCCTAATGTTGGCTAGGCAAATAATAATTTTTGTAAATTAAGGCTAATTCAGAGAACTCCTGTGGTTAGTCTAAATTCACGGGTTTATTTGAAGAACAAAGGTAGAAGGAAGAAGTGCAATTGACAACTTTTTGCCTAACTTTGGCAGCTTTTTCTTCAAACTGCCGTTTATCTATAATTATTGTGGAGGAGTAGGATGTTTTTGTTCCATAAATTCCCCTTCTCTTTTAAGAGTTTTCGTCCTAAGCTTGTTCGAAAACTAATAACAACAAAACTATTGAAACATGAGAAAAATTGTAGCGATTGCCGCTTTTTTGATTTTCGGAGCAACCAGCTATGCTCAAATTAGTGATGGGATGCGCTTAGGACTTAGTGCAAACCCTTTTATTTCTTTTCTAGGAAGCAATGACCCAACGATTGCAAAATCAGGTTCTAATGTAGGATTCGGATTGATGATGAATACGGAGCTTTACCTAGGAGGAGGAAGCATTTCGGACAAAAACTACGCGATTAGCACGGGACTAGGTATTGCTTTCAATAATGGAGGGAAACTTACACACGAAGTAGGCGGAGTTCTTTGGCAAAGCGATAAACTCCAAGCACCTCTTATCGATAGCCTTGATAATCCAGTTTACTTGCCAAATGGTTCTACACTAGGCTATAAATTACAAGCCTTCAGAATTCCTATTGGGGTAAAGATGCGTACCAATGAAATTGGATACTTACGTTACTATGGTGAAGTTCCTTTCTTGATTGACATTCACACACAATCCCGTGGTAATGTAGAAAATGCAGGAGACTTCAATACGCCTAGAAAGCAAACTATCAATGGCGACGTTAAGCCCTTAAATGTTTCTTGGGGTATCGGTGGTGGTGTAGAATACGAAGTATCTACAGGTACTTCTCTTATCGGTGGTCTTTATTTCCATGGTGGAATTTTAGACATGACCAGCAATAAAGGTACACAAGGGGTGGATGCTGAAAAAGAAGACTCTAAGACTGTAGTCAACGCTATTACCTTAAAAGTTGGGGTATTATTCTAATCCACTACATTCCTTAGTGATAAGATATTGAGGCTTGCAGAATTTTCTGTAAGCCTTTTTTATTTGTAGGGCGTTCTACTGTTGTTGATCTCAAGAAATACAGGGCTTAAGTAATAAGCTTTAAGCCTCTTAACCAAGCAATTATCCAAGTAAAAATCAGGAAGGCGGCAGGAGGGATAAAGTCTCTATTGATCGGTTCTGGATGCGCCATGTGAAACATAATGGCACCACCAAAGTAAGCACTCAAGAGCAAAGCGCCTAAACGCATAGATTTTGGTAGGAGGAAAAGAATGAGCGCCACCAACTCACCAATTCCTATAAGGAGAATCCAATCATTAAGAAAATGAGAATTCAGCATTTCAGCGGTAGCAGGATCGCCCGATAACTTGCCGAATGCACTGCCCAAGATTGGTATCGCTAAAAAAACGGTTAGAACCCATCCAATATTTGTCTTTGTCATATAATGATTCATGTCGTAGTGTTTGTAAATGGGTCTAATCAAGGGCTGCTGCAAATGTACGATAGGAAAAGGAAAATTACAATTTAAAAAACATCAATGTAGGCCAGTTGTGACATTTTAAAGTCAAATAAATTCCCTAACACATTGGAGTCTAATTGAAATCAGAACTTCGTTTTTTTAAAAAATAAAAACACTTCCTTTTTACGTACCATTGGCATTAACCGACATGCGATAGCTTTATATATCAAAGACATCTACAAGGTGAATCATGGCTATTTACCTATAAATCTATGGATTGATTGTGGGAAGCTTGTGGCGTTGGCGGACGTGCTGCGTATTCATAATCGAAGGAAATTAGACCAGAACTTTCGCCTCATTCTCAAGGTGTATGAAAAACGCTGTACGTTGCCACTCCACTAAATCCACGCTCCAAACGTACGGCGAGGATTATCCCTTTTGGGCAAAATTAAAAATGCTGATATCTTGTCAAACTATTAGTATATCCACCATAGAGTATTGTACAGGTCGAGACTATTTACGATAACTTTTGAGGCAAGGCCGACCTGCGATTTCTGCAAGAAATGGGAGGTCTTTGTAGAGCATGTCTTAGCTCTATAAAAAACGGACAGGTCCCTTGTGTTCGCCCCCTAAAATCCATCTTCCTCAAGATATGCTCTATAAAAATAGACTGGCACCTCAAAAACGCAGGCACTATCCCTCAATAATCATATCCAAAGTAACAAAATGACTTTCAAAACATGAAATCCAAAACTTAGTAGAATAACATAAAATGCTTTAAAATAGCATTTTGAATCGGAAAAAATGACCGTTAATTAGGCCATCTAAAACAAACGGATAAAAAAATATTTCCAAATCATTGAAATCATCCACTTTAATAAAAAAACAAAGAGTTTCCTCCTTTTTACCAAGCGAATACCCTAAAGTAAACTGCTTTTTCTACTTTTTTTGGTGGTTTTCGGCCCTTGCATTCCCTTAGCTAAAAGCGTATCTTAGCCTTAATCCAAAATAGTCACACTTTTTTTAAGTAATAACCATGTAATACAAGGTGTTTATACTGAAAAAACTAAACTATTCCATGTCCTGAATGATGTTTTTCTGTTCTTGACGTATAGTCATCTCAGAATGGTGTTGGATTTACTTGTTTGACATCTTAGATGGATGAATTACTCTATAATCAAGGTTTTATCATTACTACACCCTAACTCTTTTTTATGAGACCAATATTATACCTTTTGCTAAAATTTGGTGAAGCAGTTGAACTAGGTAGTCCTTGGAGGAGGACACCACAGCTTGCCATGCTTCGGTTGCTATCCGTAATGCTAGTATTTAGCGGTACGCTAGCAGCACAAACTACATATTACGTAGGCCCTTGGGATCCTGTTGCCAACCCTCCTGTAACAGGGACGCCGGGCTGGGAAATCCAAGATGACAATGTAACGGGACTTTCTACCAATGATCCCTTTGCCTCTTGGTCGCAGTTTGTGAATGTCATCAACGGCTCACCTACGAACAATGTAACTTGCAACCTCTATTCGGATGCTTATGTCGAATCGTATGATTATGACAATGAAGGAACAGCAGACAACGGAATCCTAGGCCACAACCTCGGAGTTTCCTTAGTTCTAAATTCAGCCGCCAACGGACTGAATGTGCAAGGTTCTTCTGCGGGTTGCTATACTTTACTCGATAATACCGCCAATGGATCGGGAAATCTCTTTGCTTCCTTGACGGGAATGGATGGTGTTACGTTCAACAACTTATACTTACTTAATGGCTTCGCAGGAGCTTTTGACATTGTTAATAGTACCAATATCTTGATTGAAAATTGTGTGTTTGACAACAATGACTTAGGTTCAGTACCTGTGTTTAGGATTTCGTCAGATAATGGTACTCCAATGAACATTACGTTCAGAAATTGTTCATTCATCAACAACCATTCGAATACTACAAAATTTGACATTGAGCGCAAAGCTACAGGAAGCGATATCACTATTGATTTTGAAGGCTGTGTTTGGACTTGTAATAGTACATCAAATACTAGTGGGACAGCGATGAGAGTTAGGAATGGTTCTGGAAATCCAGGTCCTACCTTAAACTTTACAGACTGTACCTTTGCCCATAATACTTCGGGGGGTGCAGATGGCGGAGCTATTTTCCTTAATGGCGCTGAATCCAATTCCACTTTTACGAATTGTAGCTTCCTTGAAAATACAGTATCAGGAAGTAATGGTGGTGGAGCAATTTCCTTTGACGGTGGCGAAACAGTTACCGTTGATGGTTGTGTATTTTACAATAATTCTGCACCTGCTTCTAGAGGTGGTGCCATTAAGACGACTATCGCCAACGGCATCAATGGTTCGACACTGACGGTGACCAATTCTATCTTTGATGGAAATACAGCACAAGGAGATGGTGGTGGTATTTATGCTAGAAATGCTTTCCTCAATGTGGATGAATCTAATTTCATCAACAATGTAAGTGGTCAAGGTGGTGGAATCTGGATAAATGGTGATAATGATGCAACCATAAATAATACTTCTTTTGATAATAATAACCCTGCGGGGGATATGTCTGATATTTATACAGAAGTATCCA
Organism: Saprospiraceae bacterium; assembly: GCA_020631545.1. Lineage (GTDB taxonomy): Bacteria > Bacteroidota > Bacteroidia > Chitinophagales > Saprospiraceae > JAHDHB01. The sequence goes on from JAHDHB010000051.1 coordinate 9,788, forward strand.
TTGCAGGAGGGAATAATCTTACGACCGACCCTGAAGTTATAGGTAGTGGTGGCTTTGCTTCTTGGACAGAAGAAGGGCTTTTTGATACCGCAGATGTTTTAAATTGGACTAACACTTCTGGAACGGTCAATCTAAGTGATGGAAGCCAGCATTTGCATCTCGAAGGCAATGCCTATGCTACTCGAACTCCTTCTGGTTATGACTATAATGGCTTGACCAACAATACAGGTCTAGTCAGCTGGGCATATACCGCTGCACCCCAAACTGGACTTGAAGGTTTTGACGCTGGACAAGATGGAATTGCTTTTGTAATTGGTGCAGATGGTCCAGACCTCAATACAGCGAATGGCTATGCTGTGGTCTACTCTAGAGATGGCTTAGATGATATCGAGTTGGTTTCTTTTTCAGGAGGCTTGGATGCGGATGCAAATTTTACTCCCATCATTTCAATTACAGGTTCTTTTGGAGGTGGAGCGTCCTCAACACGAGTAAGAGTAGAGTTTGACCCCGCCACAGATACATGGCAATTGTTTTATGAATATTCTACTTCAAATTATGGATTCTTAGACACCGACCCACGATCCTTCACAGGAACGGCATCAGCTCAAGTCGTTAATAGTACCTATACTAGTACTAATTTACCGCACACGGGCTTTTATTCCTCAGGCTCTAGTTCAACTAGGGATTTTTGGTTCAATAATTACTACTCTAAATCAGGTACACCATACGGCACAGGTTGGGCAGGCAGCTATACCGCGCCAGATGCTACTATCTATGCCTGTGGAGCATATTGCTTTGCCACCGTACCTGCTCCCTGTCTAGCTATAGACCAAGGCGCTGCGCTATGTGGTGATCCTGCTGGAATGGGTTCCATTTGTGGAAACACCTTCCAAGATGATTTAGATGGTATTCAAGAAGTGGGGACAGACGATGCGGCACTCGTGAATTCTTACATCATCCTATACGATATAAATGGCGATTTGATCGGAAGGGAATACACCGATGCCAATGGCGACTATTGCTTTAGCAATGTGCCTGATGGTCAATATTATATCTCCTTTATTCCTCGGCCTTACAATGCTGTTCCAGATTATTATAATGCAACCCTACAAGATGCTACAGGAGATGGAACAAACGATAGCGATATTGATGGAGAATTCTTAACCTCTCATCTTATCACCATAAATAATACAAATGCAGGAACCAACAGCACAGATTTGCCCGACGGTTTCTTGAATCATACCAATGTTGATGCTGGTTTCACCCAAATCGTTACCATCTCTGGTACTTTGTACCAAGATTTTAACATGAATGATACCTTTGACATCTCAGAAACAAATATTGTCGCAGATACCATTCCCGTTTACTTGTATGATGAAGGGACGATGATGTTTGTTGACACCGTTTATACGACTGCTGGTTTAGTAAACACAGGAGCTAGTTACACCTTTCTCAATGTTCCTCCAGGCACTTATTCGGTGTATTTAGATACCCTTGATGCGAATATTCCTTCTAATCTAGTACAAGGAACCCCCGGTATCGTTTCTGGAATTACCGTTGATCTTGTTACTTCTGTCGGAGGAATTAACTTTGGTTTCGACCCACCAAATATTGATGAAGATAATGATGGGATTCCTGACCTAGCAGAAACCTATCCTAATGATGCAGATGGAGATGGAACACCAGACTACCTTGATCCAGATTTCTGCACAGCTAATTTTGATGGCATCAGCGGATGGGATTGTACCAACGGCCTTCCTGATCCTGATTCGGATTTGGATGGTGACGGCACACCGAACTACTTGGATCCAGACTATCCTACTTGTGGAGGAATCGTCAATGGCGTTTGTGCCAATTTCGATCAAGACGGTGACGGTATCAGCAATCACCTTGATTTAGATGCCGATAACGACGGTATTCAAGACATCGTAGAAGCAGGAGGAACAGACGCCGATAATGACGGTAGAGCGGATGACTTAACGGATACAGATGGCGACGGCCTCGTAGATGCTTACGATCCCGACCAAACTGCAAGTATTCCAAACACCGATACAGACGGCACAGAACTACCTAACTATCTTGATCTTGATTCGGATGGTGATGGTTGTTTTGATACTATCGAATCTGATATTGCAGATAATGATACCAATGGCGATGGAATCGTTGGAGGAACTACCCCAATTGCAGATGCAGATGGTGATGGTTGGTCTGATATTGCTGACGGTATCGGAATGCCGAATGCTGCCGCTGGTGAAGCTTACGATGCAGCTATCCAAGCCGCTTTCTGTCCTGATTTTGGCGATGGAAGTACGGTAGACCCTTGTAGCCTAGGCGTTCCCCTAGTAGATGGTAGCATTGATGCCTTCCAATATCAACACGTAACGGAATACCCTTTTGCTGCACCAATGAAAGCAGATGATTTGGATCCGAGTGCAGTAAACAATTCTGACTTTATAGGAGAAGGTGCCGCTAGAATCGTTTCTTATCAAGCCAATACCTTTACGGATGATTGGAATGATATTGTAACGCAAGGTTGGGGCTCCGCGGACATCAAGCAATTTTATTTGTCTTGGGATGCAGATTACCTCTACTTACTAGTCACTGGACCAACTGCTTATAATAACAACGGTGGTTTGGATAGAATGGACATGTTCATTGCTATCGATACCGATAATACAACAACGCCAAGTAGCCCTTCTACGACAACCCTAGCAAATACCGCTTCTCCTTGGAACAAGCGAGTTGATTTTGCAGGTTGGGCGCCAGAATACTTTGTCGCCGTAGAGCGGGGAGCAGGAAATGGAATTAGTGGCGCAGCACATACGGTGACCAACGGTGCTTATGCTGCATTGCTTCCAGCAGGAAGTAATACCCCTATAGCCGAAGATTTTGATGCAACAGCTTCAGGAACAAATACTTTTGAATTTTCTACCGACAATGGAACGGAAGGAACAGAAGTAAGAATTCCTTGGTCAATGCTTGGTGGTACACCACCAGTAGCTACAGGAGCTCCTTGGAATTTTGCCATCTATACCACTTATGATGACGATAACTTCGACACCTACGATTCAGGACCAGGTACCGGCAATGGTGGAGCATACGAGCAAATCGGTGATTCTCCTTGGGATGCAGATTATTGTAGTGGTGCTTTAGACCCTGTTACAGGGCTTGGAGATGGTCCTTGCGGCTATACGGAAAGTGATGACGGCACGGGACCGGGTAATAATCTTGGTAACTACGTACAACCAGGCTCGGATAATGCGCAAAACAATGCGGGTGACGAAGCTGATTATGATACCATTGAAGAATATTATGCTATCCAAAACATTGGGCAAGAGAAACCTGATAATGATGGTGATGGAATTTGCAACGAAGCAGATATAGATGATGATAATGATGGTATTCTTGATGTAGTAGAAGCTGGATGCGCGGAAGGAACTACCTTCGGCGGCAGCCCTTGTTTAGCTGGAGATCCTTCTGGAGATGATGATGCAGATGGAACACTGAACTATCAAGACCCTGATTTCTGTATACTTAATTCAAATGGTGTTTGTGCTAATTTGGATCAGGATGGTGATGGAGTCCCTAATCATTTCGACTTAGACGCAGACAACGATGGTATTCAGGATATTATCGAAGCAGGAGGTTTTGATGGCGATCATGACGGTCAAGTGGATTATCCAATCGCTGGCGATCCTTCTAGCATGACAGATAACGACGGTGATGGTCTTTCTGATGATCCAATCATTGATTCTAACGATGATGGCGCTGCTGATTTAGCTGCCGATCCAAATACTTCAGATTCAGGCACGCAATCCAATCTTGATCCTATAAATACAGATAACGCCCAAGGAGCTGATTATTTGGATTTAGATGCGGATGATGATGGTATTCCAGACATTGTTGAAGCTGGAGGTATAGATACGGATGATAATGGTTATGTTGATGAGTATAATCCAACCACTACAACATGGTCGGGTACAGCCAATGATGATAATGACGGCTGGTCAAACACTTATGATGGTGATACCACCAATGATGGCTCTATTGATAATGCAGGTGCTGAACTTATTGCTGATTGTAATACCTGTGGTGATGATGATCTTGATAGCGATAATGCTCCCAACCACTTGGATTTAGACTCGGATGCAGATGGTTGTTTCGATACCGTAGAAGCTGGTGGAACAGACAGCAACGACGACGGAATCGTAGGCGGAACCACACCAATAACGGATACAGACGGAGACGGATGGTCAGACATCACCGATTCGGACAATAGTGGAACCGTCCTAGCAGACACTGATCCAACTGCCGACATCTATACGGATGCCATGGCCTTAGCTGCGGTTTGTGATATAGATGACGACAATGACGGTATTCCAGATGTCATCGAACTTTGTGGTGCTGGCGCAACGGATTTCTCTTGCTTACCAAGCGGAAGTGATCCAAATGCAGATGATGATAATGACGGCACACCCAACTATGCAGATCCAGAATACTGTACCTTAAATGCAGCAGGTGCTTGTACAACCATGGATAATGACGGTGACGGCGTACCGAATCACTTAGATTTAGATGCAGATAATGATGGTATTCCAGATGTCATCGAAGCAGGAGGCTCAGACCCTGACGGAGACGGTGTTATCGGTACAGGCACACCTATGGATAGCGACAACGACGGTCTAGCAGATGCGGCAGATCCTGACGGTGCTGCTACGGTAAATGCCAGCGGTCCAGGAGACACCAACCTGATTCCAGCGAATACAGACGGCACAGGCAATCCAGATTACCTAGATATAGACGCTGACGATGACGGTATTCCAGACATCGTAGAAGTAGGCGGAGCAGATACGGACAACGATGGTTATGTTGATGAATTCGATCCTACAACAGGCATGTGGTCAGGAACGAACAACAGCGATAACGATGGTTGGTCAAATGCATTAGATGGCGACATTAATAATGACGGAACTATCGATGATGCAAGCAACCTCCTAGTAGTAGAATGCTTGACTTGCGTAAATGTCACCAATACCGCTATCGATCCAGATGGCACGGATGGCCTGAACCACTTGGATTTAGACTCGGATGGAGATGGTTGTTTCGATACCGTAGAAGCGGATATAGCTGATAACGATACCAATGATGATGGAATCGTAGGAGCAACAACGCCAATAACGGATACCGACACCGATGGCTGGTCAGACATTACCGATTCAGACAATGGAGGAACGGTATTAACCAATACAAATCCTAGTACGGATGATTATACCAATGCTGCAACACAAGCCGCTTCTTGCATTACTTGTGAAGCGCCAGACATTACCTTATCCTCTACCGATGATTACATTTGTAATAATACAATGGCGCCAATGTCGTTTGATTTGGCCAGCATTACGGTAACGGATAATAATCCTAATACAACGACAACGGGTACAATTACCTATCACAGTGCATTACCCGCTACCGCAGGAAATGAATTGTCGGGTACAATGGTGACTCCAACGACTACGACCACTTATTACATCGTAGAAACAGAAGGAACGGACTGTGTAGACGCGGTTCCATTTACCTTATTTGTAGACACGGAAGATCCAGTGATTACTTGCCCTGCGGCTATTACGGCTTGTGGTCCAACGGCTCCAGCAGCGGCAACCGATTTGGCTTCTTTCTTAGCAATGAATGAAACTTGCCAAACGAATGTCGTTCTTGATTTTGGAGATGTAATACTTTTCGATGATTTTACCAATGATATTGTAAATGGCTCAGCCGGCAATGAAATGCTCACCGTGTCTTCGGATATATTTGATGCCGATGGCGCTTTAGCAGCGAATGCAGATGGCGTAGATGACATTACCTTCGATTTTGAAATCATCAATGCTTTTGATGTTTATGGCGGAGTAATTATTGATACTCAAGCAGGTGTGACGCATGATGTAGAACAAGAACCCACTGGTTTAGTTGGAAATATTCCTGTTCATGCTTCAGGATCGAATGAGACTTCGACAGGAGATGTACGTGGTTACTGTGTAGAAATCAACTTTGCTAGTCATATAGAGATTTATGCTGAAGACATGACAGCGCTTTTCAGTAGCCTAAATACAGATGGAGAAGCCTTCGAATCAGGTGCTGTTCAATTCTTAGATGTCAATGGCAATCCTTTTAGCGGAAATCCATTGAGTAGTGCAGATTACAGCGGCTACTACGCCTCAGATATTCCACTTGGAGTTGATTGTTCTAGTGGTATCGTAGCAGGTACTAACCTAGTCAATGCCAATCCTTGGGTTATTACAGGGCCGGGCATGCTTTCTTTTGACGATACTGGCTTTATTGATGCTCAGACCGATGTTTGTACACCTGTTTCCGGTATAACAAACAATGACACAGGTATCCCAAGTATAAATGCTAATACAATGGCTGGTTTAGCCATAGGTACTAGAATTGGTGGAATTCGCTATTGCGTGATGGTTGAAGATGTTGCTGCTTCCATGACTGATGGAACACAAACAACGACTGCCACTTCATTTACGAGCTCCTTATTTGAATTCCAACTAGCTAAAGTCTGCATTGGCGCACCAGCGATAAGTGATGACAACCCTTACGGTAGTCTTACGCTTACGCATATGGATGTCTCTGACGGAATGTCTAATCCTGAGACAATTACAAGAACATATACGGTAACGGATGTTTGTGGAAAAACAGCGACTTGCTCACAAATCATTACCTTAAACAATTGCGATATTGACCAAGATGATGATGGTATTCCTGATGTTGTCGAAAATTTCCCTGGCGATGCCGATATGGACGGAACTCCAGATTATGCAGATCCTGACTTCTGTGCCGCCAATTTTGAGGGCGTAAATGGTTGGAGTTGTGCTACCGACGGACTTCCTGATCCTGATGATGATTTGGATGGTGATGGTACACCAAACTGGATGGATACCGATTTCCCTACTTGTGGAGGAATCGTAAATGGTGCTTGTTCCAATTTCGATAATGATGGTGACGGCATTCCAAATCATATGGATTTAGATTCTGATAATGACGGTATCACGGATGTTGTAGAAGCAGGAGGAAGTGACCCAGATAACGACGGCATCCTAGGAACAGGAACACCAACGGATTCTGATGGTGATGGACTAGCTGACGACGCTGATCCTGATGGCAATAGTCCTACAAATGCAAGTAGCCAATCTGCTACCGATTTGCCTGTTGGCGATTTGGACGAAGATGGCTTGCCTAACTTCCTTGATTTAGATGCAGATAATGATGGTATTGTAGACATCATCGAAGCAGGAGGTGTGGACACCAACGGCGACGGTATGGTTGATGGACCAAATTGCTTGTTACCCGTTAATTGTCAAGATGATTTAGACAATAATGGTTGGGCTGACAGCCTTGAAGGAGCAGGAAATGGACATCCAATACCTAACACGGATAACGGAGATCCTGCCAATCCTGATTACCTAGACATTGATGCAGACGACGACGGTATCACCGACAACGTTGAAGGACAATCGACTAGTGGTTTAGATATGGCGATGACCGATGACGGAACAGGAGGCTTTGTGGCTCCATCTGGAAATGATACTGATGGTGATGGTATTGATGACGCCTACGACAACGATCCAGGCAACTTCGGTGGTTCTGGTGTTGATGCAGATGTTACACTTGGAAGCCCTATCCCTCCTCACGATTTTGATGGTGACGGCATTCCTGATTACTTGGATCCAGATAGTGATGATGATGGAACACCTGACCTCTTAGAAGGTCACGATGCGAATCAAGATGGTGTACTTAGCGATGATTTAACGGCTTGTACGCCAGCGGGTGATTTCACCGTTCCTGCTACAGATGCAGATGGTGACGGCCTCTTAGATTGCTACGATAATCCTATCGCTTCTCCAGACGTAACACAAGTAGGCGCAGGGACTGGAAACTGTCCACTCGGTGCAACTTGTACGCCAGAGGACGTTATTCCTGGTGATAATGATGCACAACCTGACTTCCGAGATGTGGTTACCGATGTATTACCATTGGAATTAATTTCCTTCATCACCACCAATAAAGACTGTAATCTTCAATTGGAGTGGAGTACATTTGCGGAGATTGATGTTGCTTACTTCTCTATTGAAAGAAGTTCGGATGGTTTGAATTTCAGAGCATTACACCAAGTTTTAGCAGCAGGAAGCAGCAATGCGATTACGAATTACCAATGGCAAGATGAGAAACCAAACTACCTCAATTACTATCGAATGAAGATAGTAGATGAGGACGGCAGTTACTTCTATTCGCCTATGATTACAAGGAAATACGATTGCTACCGCAATGCAACACTGACCAGCGTCTACCCTGTTCCAACAAGTGGAGAATTGAATTTCGATTTCTATACGGAGGAAGCAGCAGAAGGCCAAGTAAAAGTCATTGATATGCTAGGCCGTACCATCTTGCAGAAAACCGTAATGTTTACAGAAGGTGTTAATACCAACACCCTAGAATTGATTAAATTACCATCAGCCGTTTATTTCCTCTCCATAGAATTGAATGGAGAA
>JAHDHB010000051.1:18439-19846 GCA_020631545.1 Saprospiraceae bacterium
GAATGCCTATCGGAGGATAGACAAAAGACTTCTTTACTTCATCAACCAAGCTATCGGTTCTTGCTCATCTTGTGTGGATTTTGATGAGCAAGGAAGTAAAGAGTCTTTTGTCGCTTTCAAGTGAAGAACTTGCATCATGCAAATCTATTTTAGCCGAATGATGGAAACTCATTCGGCTTTTTTATTGCTTGTTGGCTGCTTGGTGTTTTGGGTAAATGCAGGAGGTTGCGGTCTTACGACTTAGTAAGTTAGAGTCCTACTACTAGAGAATGCATGTTCTTTTAAACGACCTTCATATAGCCATACCCAACACTAGTTTTCGCTCCAATACCTCCTTCCGTCAAGGCTTCTTTTAACATCTGTTGGGCAAAATCTATAGTAGAAAATTGCTTTCCATCAAAAGAGACTGTTTTGTTTTCTTTCCCTTTTTTCAAGCCTATGATGAATTGAAAAGGCGTATTTTTTACGACTAAAAAATTGATAGGGACAGGCATTTGCCAATCTGCTGGAGGTTTTGGAGCTTCTTCATTATAATATTTATCGAAATGAGGATTTAAAATATCTTCAATGATTTGAACTTTGGGGTTAGAAGGGAGCGCATCAAAGAATATGAGCTGACCAGCACGTTCTTCCTTGTAAATACTTGTATAATCGTCTTTTTTCTCCTCTTTATTTTCAACCGCTATTTTTTTTGGGCAACCGAATAGATCGCAGAAATCCTTGGAATTTTCTATAGCCTTTCCTTCATTTCCTTCAAAGTATTTGGCAACAACAAAAGCACGAACGGCTCCCTTTAGAGTACTGCCATTTATATAAGGAACGCCATACAGGTGATGCAAATTAATAGAGGTTTCGAAAACTGAGGGGATACCTAAACCTAGGGCTAAATGCCATTCGGGTTTGAAATTAGCAGCATGAATCTCTTCACAAACTGCTTTTGCTTGTTTTAGTTGACGCTTGGTGACGGCAGGAATTAATTGCTTGTAAGTTCCTTTATTGAAATTGGGTTTTGGAACACTCTTTATGTGTTTACCTTCTATTTTTTCTATACGTTCTCCATCTCGCTTTAACATTTTATAGAGTTTATGCTTGTAAAACTCTAAGTAAAAATTATGATTGTTGGTTCGTTGCACTCTTTTGATTTCAGTAGGTTTTGCAAGGTCAAAGTGTAAAAAAACTTCATCCTTTATTTTCAAATCATTAGGTTCGATCCCGTAGTCTACCAAGATATTTTCCTTGCAGGAATAACGACTGCCATTGGCTTCAAAATACATGCGATTTTGTTCGTCATTGCCAATATAAGTTGCTTTTTTTGCTTTCATTTTGCGTTAATTTACTGAAATAAATGCTTGAATTTACAGGAGTTAATTGTTTTCCATGACCTCCTTCTTTGCCTCTTCCTTCTTA
>JAHDHB010000641.1 GCA_020631545.1 Saprospiraceae bacterium
CTTAGAAGCCTGTGCTAAATTACAATATAGCCTTTAATTTATCTTCTCTAACTTTCTTTTTTTGTTTTACCTAGCGTGGAGAAGCCACTACCATGTAGTCCACGATAGGCATCGGGAGTAGGGGATATAAAAATGTAGTAAGATTAAACCCTCGAAACCCAATTAAAAAGGCAAACTTCACGCTTTCCCTTCCAATATTCCATCAAAAGCTACTATAAATCTTTAAAAAAGGTACATTTGTCGAGTTTTAGTTTATCTCACCTTTTAATGTATTATTTTTAGGAAATATTCTGTATAGAAATGGATTTTTCGCATTATGTTTATGAACCATTCTATAATTTCGAAGATAGACCATTATAAAAAGTAAACTGACATGCAGTATAAGATATTAATAACACTACTAAGTATAGGACTACTAACGGGGTGTTCTACAAGTAAGGTCGTTACCATAGACGAGGTGGAAGAACGATTTTTAGATACCATGACCATCACACCTTCGGATGAAGAGATGGCAGAAACCAATTACAAACGGCCTGTTTATCAAGCAACAGCAACTAGGAAACACGATCTCCTACATACTAGCTTAGACGTTCGTTTTGATTGGGAAAAACAACACTTGCTAGGTAAAGCGACCTTGACGCTAAAACCTTATTTCTATCCAACCAATCTTTTGACACTCGACGCAAAAGGGTTTGATTTTCATAAAGTAAGCATTCTTAAGAATGGCGTAAAATCGGACACAGAATATGACTACGATGGTCTGCAAATTACCATTGGATTGGATAAAGAGTACAAAGCCACAGAGGAATATAAAGTTTACATCGAGTATACCGCCAAACCCAACGAATTGGACGTGGAAGGCAGTGCAGCCATCACTTCCGCAAAAGGCTTATACTTCATCAACCCCACTGGGGAAGATAAAACGAAGCCCATTCAGCTTTGGACACAAGGAGAAACGGAAGCAAGCTCTTGTTGGTTTCCTACCATTGACAAACCCAATGAGCGTTGTACACAAGAAATTAAAATCACCGTAGCGGATAAGTTCCAAACCCTTTCTAATGGGGTCATGAAATCTTCTAATAAAAACGCTGACGGCACAAGAACAGATTATTATGTCATGGATAAGCCGCACGCGCCTTATCTTTTTATGATGGCCGTAGGCGAATACGCCGTCGTCAAAGAATCTTGGGAGGGAATTCCTTTGGAGTATTATGTAGAACCAGAATACCGCCCTTTTGCCAAGGAAATTTTCAATCATACCCCTGAAATGTTGACGTTTTTCTCCGATATCCTTGGTGTCAAATATCCTTGGTCTAAGTATGCACAAGTCATCGTTCGAGATTTCGTATCGGGTGCCATGGAAAACACAACAGGGGTTATCTTCGGAGAGTTTGTACAAAAAACAGATAGAGAATTAATCGACAACGATAACGATAGAATCGTCGCACATGAGTTGATTCACCACTGGTTTGGCGATTTAGTTACTTGTGAAAGTTGGTCAAATCTTCCACTCAATGAATCTTTTGCCAACTATGGGGAATACATGTGGATGGAATACAAGGATGGTAAAGATGCCGCCGAAAACCACCGCATGAATGAAATCAACGGTTACATGAGCCAAGACAATCGAGGCAGCCGACATGATTTGATTGATTTTGAATACAATAACAAGGAAGATATGTTTGATGGCCACAGCTACAACAAAGGAGGAGCCATTTTGCATATGTTGCGCAATTACGTTGGAGATGATGCCTTTTATGCTAGTCTCAACCACTACTTACAAGAAAACCTTTACTCGGATGTCGAAGCCCATGAGCTTCGTATTGCCTTCGAAGACATCACAGGGGAAGACCTCAATTGGTTTTTCAATCAATGGTTTTTTGATCAAGGACATCCTGAAATGGAATATTCCTATACCTATAGCGGCAATAACTTAAAAGTGACTGTTGAGCAAAAACAAGATGCGAAGTCCAGTGTACCGGTATACCGTATTTTGATGCCTATCGACATTTACACTTCTAAAGGAAAAACAAGGGAAAATGTTTGGGTCGATGAGCGCAAACAAACCTTCACCTTCAATGTCTCCGAAAAGCCGTCTTTAGTTAATGTCGATCCAGAATACACCCTGCTTTGCCAATATAAAGATGTATCAAAAACGACGGAAGAATACGTTTACCAGTACTACAATGGGAAGGAATTTCTAGACCGATACAAAGCCATCGAAAAACTGCAAAGCAGCGATCTTCCTGCTGCCAAAAGGGTGATTGTAGATGCCTTGAACGATCCTTTCTGGGTAATTCGACGTAAAGCGTTGAACGCTCTAGGCGAAGGACAGGAAGACAAAGTCATGGCGATGGGAAAATCAGACAAACACTCGAAAGTCCGTACCTCTGCTTTGAAAAAAATCGGACAAACTGGAAACAAAGCCTATGTTGGCAAGCTAAAATCCATCATTGATACTGATCGCGCTTACAATGTCGTCGGTGCTGCACTCTCCTCTCTCAACGAAATTGACGACACGGAAGCCTTGACCTATGCTTCTAAGCTAGAGAAAGAAGACAACTCAACCATTTTATCTGCTGTTGGAGATATTTATGCTGCTTCTGGAGATGCCAAACACCTTTCCTTTTTTGAAAATGCCATTCCCGGAATGAGTGGTTTTGGAATTTTCTCCTTCTTTGAGCAATATTCTTCCCTGCTCAAAAATGCCGACGCACCAACCATCAACAAATCCATGGGAATGATGAAGGAAATGGCTTCTAACAAAGATGTTTGGACATGGAAGCGATTTTGTGCTGCAAAAACCATCAATGATATCCGTGGTTCCTTAGTAGAACGACTTGGCGAAGAAACAGACGAGGCTAAACGCAATAGTTTGCAAGAACAAATAACCTCCTTTGCAGGCATGCTAACGGATATACAGAAAACGGAAACGAATAAACGACTCCTAGGAATGTATAAAAATTTCAAGTAGTCACCTCCAAAGTTTTTCTTCTAAAAGGCATCGAAAATTTTAAAGTTTTCGATGCCTTTTTTATGAGCGACAAGCCAAAGAAGCATGGAAAGCATTCCTAAAAAAATAGCTTAAATCCGCCAAGATTCATATCTGGCGGTAAACGAAAAGCCTAAAATTCAGGAGATTGGCAAGCAGCAAAAAACTCGACGTGGTACGTTTGAGGCGGCTGC
>JAHDHB010000642.1 GCA_020631545.1 Saprospiraceae bacterium
GTCTCGCGTTGATTGGGCTCCAGTCTTCAACGATCAAGTGAAATTTTCCGTCGATATCTGCGATGGTACCCGTCGTAGTTCCTTGTAATAGGATATTAGCCCCAATAAGAGGATCTCCATTTTCATCAATGACTAAACCCTCTATTATGCGATGTTCTTTAATGGTAAGGTTATGTTTATACTCGCTGATAGTTAGGGTAGAGGTTTTACCACTTTTAGGAAATTGAACGTTTAGAACCTGAGGGCTATATAATTCGATACCTCTAAACAAAAACTGACCGTCTTTGTCCGTTTGTTGTGTAAAGTTGGTGTTTGCAATGCTTACTTTTGCATTATCTAGTGGATGCCCGTCTTCTCCAAGGACTTGACCTGCTATAATAGCTTGTTCCCCAGCGACATTTGTCATAGGTTGGCCTTCTTCAATTGCTTTCCAAGAAAAACGACGCCAACCAGCGGTCATCAATAAATAGTCCAAGGCTAAATCTGCTTTTTCTTCCTTTTCATCGAAGTAAAATTTAGGTTCATGAACTTCCTCTGCCAAATCGGCTTCCATCAACATCCAAGAAAGAATGTTGCTGGATTTATCATCAGCGAAAGTTAACAATTGATCATCAGCTACTGAAAGCGAAAGATTTGCAGGCATAGGAATGCCCCTTTCATCCGTTGTTTCTATCGTTACTTTTACCTTCTCACGAGGCAGATACCTTTCTTTATCGGTGCTTATTTTGACATTGAGTTGCTTGTGTTTATTGACGAAAGCTAATCGTTCTGCCCTAGGGATTCCTTTGCTGTCGAATACCGTGATTTGAGCGACGCCAATAGGCAAATCTTTTGTAGGAATATAGACAGCTTTTATACCTTCCGGCATGTTTACTTCATTGGCATAGTAGTTTTTACCACGAATATTGACGACTAAAGAAAGTTTTTCTGCTTGAGTTGCTCTAAGATTGAGTAGGAGGTTGTTTTTATCGATGGATACGACTTCAAGTCCGTAGCCTTTGGGAAGGGCTTGGGGTAGGGGATAGGTGGTATCAATGCCTTTGGGTTTCGTGATGATAACCTTATATTCTTCGCCTTTCTGAGGACTGATGTAAAATGCGCCCCTTCCTTGATGATGACTCGTGAAAGTAGCAATACCCGCCCCTTTAGAGTTGAGGACAACGCCTTCTACATCAGCGGGTTTTCCGAATTCATTTAATGCACGGAATGCAATTTTAGAACCTAATCCATTCACTAAATCACCACCTTCAGGAAACAAGGCGAAATCGATGTTATTCAAGACGATAGGAATAGAACGAGAGATAGATTCGGTGATACCTTGGTAATTGATAAGGACATTGAGAAGGCCATCATTTGTCTTAAGCTGTGTTGGGAGGTTTGTTTCCACGATGGCTTTTCCTTGCGCATCTGTTTTCCCTTCACCAGCCGTAAATTGTTGCCCATTTAGGGAAGCGATGAAGCGGTAGGAATGATTTTTTAACGGTTTGTTACTGTTGGTGTTAAGTGTAAGCTCTGCTTGTACTTGCTCCCCTGCTCCGTAAGCTTCTTTTTGAAAGTCTAGTTCCATTTTTAAGCGAGGCAAGACTACTTTTTGAACTTGAATCTCCTTGGTAAAAAAAGGAGGATTGGGATCGTTTTTTTGCCATTCTGTCCATGCCTTTATTTTATAAATACCACCTGCTGCCGTTTCGTCAATATAAAAATCGCCTTTTGCAATGTCATCTTTGGCAATTAGGTGGAGTGTTTTTTCTACATTTCCTTTTGGTGTAATCCATTCTACATGAACAATATCCGATTTTTTGGAGCCTTTAAAATCCGCCCCATTCTTAAGGTGAGCAGCAAACCATACGGTTTCTCCTGGATTATAAAAAGGTTTATCAAATTGTAAGTACAATCTATCTTCGGGGCTATTTTCTTGGAAGTTATTGAGTTTTTCCAACAATTCTTTTAAAAATGAATTTAACGCTTTTTTTTCCTTCTTAGGCGTGAAGGCAAAAACGATAAAGCAAAGTGCGGTCAGTAGTAGAGCACTAGAAACTAATTTGCGAGATATCATATTGGTAAAGTATTTTGAACGTCTGAAGCTAATTGAAGTTGGGGCAAAAAGTAACGAAATCTGAATCCTAGTGGTACCAAGCTTAAGCTTTCTAGAACTTAGGAGGAGCATTACTAGCTTTGTTTAGGTAGATGCAAGCCTTTTTTAAAATGGTGTGTAGAGGGATGTTTAAATTTCGTATTTAGTCCAAAGAATGAAATTTAAACATCCTGTTAAGGGAAGAAAATAATTTTTGCCCTGTATAAAGTAATTTATTTCGTTGTAGAGATTAACTTCTAAGGGAGGTCAATCGCTGAATGGGAGAAAATCGTAGGGTATTACAAAAGTTTTAAAAACAAATAGTTAGATGTGTAACCTCCTGCCTTTTTAGTTATTTTATCCTTGGAGTTTAGACTATTTGTGTTTAATGATATTCGCTAAAAAGCATTCAATTTTAAAAGAGATTAAAAAAATATCAAAAAAAAAGCAACAATTTTAAATGTGACGAGTATAATAACATATATCAATTCAATGATAACAATTGGAAGCAATTAATTTCTGAGAATTGTCCGTTTTTATGGTGTATTTTATCATGTCCTTTTTTGATTTTCGGGTAGTTATGGAGAATGTTTTTTTCTCTCTCAACAAACTACCCGAAATCTTTTTTTGAAATCTAGTTTAATTTTAAAAGCCTTGCGTTTTACCTGCGCAGGGTGATATATTTCCATCTATTTAGGGTAATGCTAGGGGAAGTCGTATTCAAGGAATAACTAACAGGAGAATTACTTTTTATACTTAGCGTTTTACTTGAAAATAGGTTGGATACCGAAAGGAGGTCAATTTTTGTGAGTGAACTGGACGGGACCATGATCCGATAAGTGTCTGCTTAATAATTGTTTTTAACCCAGAATGCAAAAATTATAAGGCGCTAAAGCTAAGTGAATTGTTTTTCCTTTTTTTAAACATTTTACAAGAACCTGTTTAGCAGGTTTTGAAGCTGAAATAAGGATATTGGTCCTGTCTACCTCTTTAAAACATTAAAAAAATGAATGCTTTCTCTTAATTATATAAACGCTCTAGATCGAAGACTGACATCTATTTCTATGAAAATCTGAGGAAATGATTTTTCATACGATAGATTCTTGGT
>JAHDHB010000052.1:0-19304 GCA_020631545.1 Saprospiraceae bacterium
CGAAAGAGCGAAAAGCTTGCTAGGCGCCCTGACGCAATCTAAGAATTACTACAACACTAAAGCTTCGGAGTTATTGATCCTGCTAAAATAAGCGCTCAATGCTTATGATTTCGCTTGGGGGTAACTCCTTATGTGAGCATTTAGGGTATTTTTTTTCAACAAGTAGAACATTTACAATTCTTAAAATTCCAATTCTATCAACAATTTCGTAACTTTACGCGATTTTATTCATTAAAAACCTACTAATATGTCTACGGTAACAACTGGGATACCAGCAGTGGATCTGGGTAAATTTACATCAGGTGATCCTGTCTTAAAAGCGGAATTCGTACAAGAGTTGGGCAAAGCCTTTCATGAAGTCGGATTTGTCGCCGTTACCAATCACGGCGTACCAAAAACTCTAATTGATGAGTTTTTCAACGCTGCGAAAGGTTTCTTTGCATTGCCCACAGAAACCAAAATGAGCGCACAAATTCCTGGCCTTGCTGGTCAGCGTGGTTATACGGCTTTTGGTGTAGAACATGCCAAGCAATCAGAAGTGGCCGACCTTAAGGAGTTTTTCCAAATTGGCCAAACGGTAACGGATAACGATCCTATCAAAGACGAATATCCTCCAAATGTAAAAGTACCAGAACGTCCTGGTTTTACAGACTTAGGCGATCAGCTTTATGCTTCTTTTGAGAATGCAGGGAAAAATCTACTACGTGCTATCGCTATTTTCCTAGATTTGGATGAACACTATTTTGACCAATACGTACACAACGGCAACAGTATCCTTCGGGCCATTCATTATCCTCCAATCACGAAGGAGCCTAAATCGGCTATTCGTGCTGAGCAACATGAAGATATTGACCTTATTACGCTTCTTGTTGGTGCTTCTGCTGATGGATTGCAACTCTTGAATGAAGCGAATGAATGGGTACCGATTAAAGCGGGAGTTGACGCTATCGTCATCAATGTTGGGGATATGCTTCAACGCTTGACTAATAATTACTTGAAGTCAACGACTCACCGTGTCGTCAATCCTCCTAGGGAGAAATGGCACATGCCTCGATTGTCTATTCCTTTCTTCTTACACCCTAAAAGTGAAATGGATTTGACTTGCTTAGATTTCTGTGTAACGGAGGACAACCCACTACATTACGAACCTATCACGGCTGGCGGTTACTTAGACCAACGCCTTCGCGAAATCGGTTTGAAGAAATAATTCTTACTTTAAAAAGCTGGTAATTTTCACATTACCAGCTTTTTTTTGCTATACACACAACGATTTTCACGTCAAAATCTTTGTGTGTCTTTGTGTTCTTTGTGGCAAAAAACAATAAAAATTTAATTTGGAAAAGTTAGCGGGAATATTTGAAAATCCCCACCATCAACAGCACTAAAACCAGCAAGCCTAAGCCCCACCCCCAAGGGAAAGCCCCAGTAATCGCCTGCGTATTTCCATAACTCACTATAGCCGCCCAATAAAAAGGGTGAAAGCGATCCGTTTCTTCATCTGCAAAGTAGGCCAACCGTGCCCCTTGTAAAGCCTTTGGCTTGTCTAAGCCATCTTTCAGCCCTTTGAAATAGGCAGACATCAAGTACTTCGTACGCTTATCATCAACTAGCCAAAGACTCATCGTGATCGTAGGAATTCCGATGGTGGCAAAACTCCTGCCCATACTCCATACGCCTTCACCTTTCAGCAGTTTACCACTTCCCGTTTCGCAGGCACTAAGTACGATCATGTGCGTCATCATACTATCTAAGGCGAAATACTGAACTTCTTGCAAAGCCAAGGAGCCTTGTTCACTAAGGAACACCTTGTTATCCAAAGCGTTTTGACGACCAGCGGTTGCATGGGTAGCGAGGTAAACGATATTATATTGCAAGGCTTCTGCTAGTAAATTATCTTTGGTCGCTTCATTTTTTGCTAGGAGTTTCCCAGGGAATAAATCCAAAACAGCCTGAACTTCTTGTTGTGTAAATTTCAGCGGGCGAAATTCTGGATGATTATCGAACGAAGGGGCAACGCCTAAAACGGTAGGTAAACCACCTGTAACCACTAAATCTTTGTTGTTTTTAAGCAAAACGCTCGCAGAATACCCATAGCTAATGGCGTATTTCTTAAACAGATAGGGCAATACCTTGTAATTCCTATCGGCAAAGTCTACTTTTTCACTCAGCAAGACTTCGAAGGGAAGATAGGCCAAGAAATCATCGGGAATTAAGATTAATTTATCAACGCTATTGGGCAATTGGGTTAAACTCTCGCCCAAAAGCTGCTCATACAAGGTAAAAGCATTTTCATAATACTTTTTATGGTCATCCCCCTTCTTACTCACATGCTCCAGTAAGCTAAAAAACTGTTGCTCTAGGACTTCGGTTCTTGGTATGGAATGAGAATGAATGCCTTCCGTAGAAAGACAAAAGGCTGTAATCAAGGAATCTCCTACAACAAACTCCAGTAGAGCTGTGTTTTTATCCAACAGATTTTCTTGAATTTCTTTAATGGCTGCTGTTTTGGTATCGTACTTTGCTCGAAAGTAATTTGGATGTTTTTTCTCTATTTTTCGTACAAATTCCCGATGTTTTTCCTTCGCTTCAAAAAGCGCTACGCCTAGTTTTTTCTCTGCTTCTTGGTCTTGATTTTCTAAGACATCACCTAACTGCGTTTCTAGCGTAATAATCTGATTATGAAGTTTTTTCTCTTCGTCCAACAAGTAAGGAGATAGGTTGGCCATTTCTTTCGCTTCGATATCATTCAACGATTCTAACAGCAAGGCCGCTTTGCTATATTCCGCAAATTGAAATGCCAAGTCTTCCCTATTCAATAATAGAGCAGTTTCAATCGCTTTTTCATAAATCGGTCGAGTTTCTGCTTGCCAGAATAGCTTAGAACGATCAGAACTGTGTCCATTCCGCATCGCTTCAATGAGTGCTTGGCAATACTCGAAAATACTTAAAGCTTCTTCTAAGTCCTCTTGTTTTTTTCGCTCTTTATAAAGATCAAGCAAAACAAGGGCTTCATAATGGTGAAACGTCAATAAATCAATTTTAGACAGCGAAGGAGGAAGGGCATCAATCGGCACTAAACCTTCCTTGAAGTTTGGATAATAATTTAGCCGCGATTCCTTGTAATAAATCAATGCCGAATCCAATTTTCCTTCCTTGTAATAGACTTCGCCTAAGTTATGCAAAGGCAAAGCGTACTCCCTGTCTGTTTCTTCTAGATAATAGGTTTTTATCAATGCCAAAGAACGCTCTAAAAGTACTTTGGCTTCTTCTTCATTCCCTAGTTTTAGCTGAGTAAGCGCTTCGTTATTCAAGACAAAACTTACATTGGAAGTATCTAAATCACGAATAAATAGGGCTTTGGAACGACCAAAATATTCAAGTGCTGTTTCCCAATCCTTTAGATCCATGTAGGCTGTTCCTTGATTTAAGAGATTAAGCGCTTCTTCCCTACTCGAAATATTTCCTACTGTTATAGCCTTTTCAGAAAATGCAATGGCTTTTTTAGGTTCTTTAATATAAAGGTATAAACCGCTCAGATTGTACAAGGACTTGGCTAAAAGCTTGAATTCTTCTCCTTGTTCAAAAAGGTTAACGGCTTGAAGGCGACACTCTTCTGTTCGCTTATAATCCCCTAGGGATTCATATACATTGGATAGGTCAAAGTAGGTTTTTCCGACAGAAATCGGCTCTATTTCTTGATAGCTTACGCCAATAACCAAGGCGGTATCCAAGTATTTTTTAGCTTCATTAAACTTATTTTCAACCCAATAACTTTTTCCTATATTGTAATAACTACGCCACAACCCAAAGGAATCTTGATGGACTTCTAAAGACTTCAGTCGATTATAAATAGCTTGTTCATAATTTTCTCGTGCCTTATTTTTGTCCTTATTGAAGGCTCTATTCCCTTCACTATGAAGAGAATCGGCCATCGCTCGCCAATGAGCAATTGTATGATTCTCTTTGCTTTGGCTATAAGAAGTAAGGGCTCCTCCTAGAATTAGGAGTCCCATTAGACTTATTCTAAGTAGACTAAAGCCTCGGTACTTACGAAAAAAAAGAAAGCATGGCGAACTGCAAAGCATTCAACCTTTGTTTAAAAATAATTAGGGATAGGAAATCCCCGTAAAAATACAAGATTTTAACCAAAATGGCGTCGTATACAAGGAGCTCCCTAGTATTTACTAGAAAAATATGGGCAAATATTAGTTAATTTCTTAAAAAATAAGCAACTTGGGCTATAGAACATAAGATCGCTGAAGCACACATATAGCCAATTGACCACCAAGCTAAAAATCAGTCCAAAATTTAAAATAGTCCCCTCCACCTTCGTCACTAATGGCTAATATTTTTGGGTAATTTTCTTTTTTTTGAAAAAAAAATCCGTTAATTACATTACACTTAGGATACCTTTCAACATATACTGAACAGAAGACCGCATGAAAGAACAGTTTACAGACGCCGCCATCATTCAGATGCTAAGTAGTCAAAAAGAATTGGATGAAAATCGAGTTTTTGCTTATTTGTTTAAAACCTACAAAAAGGACTTACAACGATTTCTACTTAATTCGGGTCTGCCCTCTATGGATGACGCCGAAGAAATTTTCCATGATGCCTTGATTACACTAAGGACTAAGGCATTTACTGGAACGTTTGATTTAGGACAACCAAACGCTATAAAGTCTTATTTATACGCTGTTTGCCGCAACTTAGCCAAACGAAAATGGCGTACCGTCTACAAGGACAAAGATCTTGTCGAGAATGTAGCTACAGAGGAAACGGAAGAGAGCATTCTCAGCAAACTAATGGAAACAGATCGGAAAGAATTTTTTATTCAATTGCTTTCGGTCATCGGCGAAAAATGCAAAACGATTTTGCACCGCCGTTTCTATCTAAAACATAAACATGAAGATATAGCTGAGGATCTCGGTTATGCTAGCGCCCAAGTATCGCGCAATAAAACATTTGCTTGTATTCGAAAGCTTAAAACTAAAATGCAAGCTATGGATGGATGGCAAGGACGTCTATATCCTTGATTTTCTTGGGTTTTCAATACGATTCCCGATGTAGTGTCTGTGATTTTTTATCCCATAGTGCATCACTATTAAAATCACGTACTATAATTTTTACATCAACACCACTAAAACTAAACACCTAGAAGATTATGTTTGATGATAATGTATATGCTCAGATAGATAGCTTCGTAAATGGAGAATTACAAGGAGAAGCTTTAGCTTCTTTCAAGCAAGCCATGGCCAACAATCCTGAATTAAAACTGGAAGTCAGCATTTTGCAAGATCTTGCAGAAGGTATTCGAAAACATGCACGCTTAAAAGAAAGATTGAAACAAATCGACAAAGCAACTCAAGTAGAAGATACCACCGATCATATTAAGACACCATCTTCTACAGGTAAGGTGAAACGATTATACATTATGGTTGCTGCCGCTGCCGCTATCTTAATAGCTGTTTTTGGTCTATTCCATATCATGAATGAAGCAAAAACATCTGAACAGTTGTTCGTTGAAAGCTACGAACCTCTTCAATTTGATGATAGCTTACGTTCTACTGATTCTTCGACCTCGAAAACTATTCTTGATGAAGCAACAGAAGCTTACAACTCGGGGCAATACGATAAAGCCTTATCCTCTTTCGAAAAATCACCCATTGACTACCCTCTCTATAAAGGCATATCACTCTTAGAATTAAAGCGTTATGATGAAGCTATCCTTCAGTTTGATAAAATAATTGCGCAGAATAGAGAAGAAACGGTGTACGCTTTATGGTATAAGGCCTTGACTTTTCTAAAAAAGGATGACCAAGCACAGATGCGCGCTACTTTAGAGTTGCTGCTCAAGCAAAATAATGTGACCACTTCTCTTCGAAAAAAAGCGGAGAAATTGCTTTAAGCAAGCTAGATATTTTGGTCGCTTCGCTGGAAAATAGACATTTTGACAAAGAACAAAAGACAAAGGACTTTTCCCACAACGACCTACTAGAAGAAGGA
Organism: Saprospiraceae bacterium; assembly: GCA_020631545.1. Classification (GTDB taxonomy): domain Bacteria; phylum Bacteroidota; class Bacteroidia; order Chitinophagales; family Saprospiraceae; genus JAHDHB01. Next base: position 6,007 of record JAHDHB010000052.1, read on the forward strand.
TGAAAACTAATGACTTATAGGCACTCTAGAATTATCGACAATTTATTGGTTCTAAAATTTTGTGAAATGCCTATGAATTTTGGTCGCTACGCTACAAAATAGGAGTCAGGAGCGAGGAATTACCTTCCCTCCTAGGGCAACCATGAAGGATTGCCCCTACTTTTTCGTAAATTTGCCGCCGATGAAACAGCTAGCCAAAAAACTATTACAAAGCCTATTGGGGTTTGACCGATACCTTTTTACTTTTGCGGTATTCAAAATCAAAACCTTTCATTTGGATAAAAAGGAATCCGATTTTTTCCACTTTCTTAATTTAATGGAAAAAGATAGTCATGTCTTAGATGTAGGTAGTAATATCGGCGTCACGACAGTCCTTCTTTCTCAGCACCTTACCCAAGGGCAAGTTTATTCTTTCGAACCGCTACCTCCCAACTATAAAACCTTGGATAAGGTTCTTAAACATTACGATACACAAAACGTACAAGTCTATAAATTTGCCGTAGGGGACGAAGATAAGGAGGTAGAAATGGTGCTTCCCGAAGTCGATAAGGTAAAAATGCAAGGCTTAAGCCACGTTGTACACGATGATCTTACCGAATTCAATGATGGCCGACGTTTCAGCACTCAACTAAAAAGATTGGATAGTTTAGAAGCATTGCAGCAGGTAAAAATTGGGGGTATAAAACTGGATGTAGAAAATTTTGAATACTTTGCCCTGAAAGGCGCACAACATATCCTAGAAAGGGATCGCCCTATCGTTTATACGGAGTTATGGGAGAATGAAAATCGAAAGAAATGCTTTAATTTTATGCTTGAAATGGGGTATACCATTCAGGTACATGAAAACGGCCAACTCCTTCCCTACCAAGTAGATAAACACACAACACAGAATTTTTTCTTAATACCTGCTTGAGCCTGTACGTTCCTACTTTTCGGAGTACACTCCTTACTTAGTTTGATAATTTGCTCTTAGTTTGAAAAAGGTATCGGCTTCATTTTCTCCTCTTGCTTTTACACTTAGATATCCCTGTTGTTCCACTAACTCCAAATGTACCGTTATCGCTGAAGTCTCTAGGGGATTAAGAATTTTTAAAAACTTACACTGGGACATATTTTTCATTTTCAAGGACTTACTTAAATGCCCTTCTAGCAATTCATGCACCATTTGGAGTTGGATGACGCCTGGCGTAACAGGATAACCGGGGAAATGTCCTTTATAAACTATATGTGCTGGATTCAACGCTAGCCTAGTACTGAATTCCTTGCTATCCGTATGGGTCGTATTCAAGATTTTAAAAAAATGCCCAGTTAGTTTCATCTCCTCTTTTGTTTAGCAATGCTCTAGAAGCATTAGCCCTAAATTTTCAGGAATAATATTATTACATATCAATATTTTCTTCACACTCTTCGCTTCTACAGGATGCTTTCCTCGTGAAAGTATGTCTGTAGCATAATTCAAAGCAAAAGCCGAATTTGTAAAATAAAGCCCCGAAACCCTTTGATAATCAAATAATTGTCCAACCTCAAACAACTCACTTAGTTCCTTCTTTGTCGTTTGATGACTTGAAGCATATAAGATTAAATCAATGTCTTTAGCCAGCCAATCATTAGCCTTTAGCAATTGGAGTACCTTCAACTTTACATTTTCTACCAACCCCAAGCTCTTTACATCTACTAGTTTTATAGGATTTGTCTTAGAGGCGTGGCTAGAAAGGATGAAAAAAGAAGCACCACAGGTAAGGATTACATCTTGATTATGAAGTCTTTCCTTTATGTTGTAGAGTTCTTCTTCTCTCTCATCGGCAGCCCCAACCAGAACATTGTTTTGCCCCTCTTCAATATGCATCATACCATCTAGCAAAGCATGTTCAAAAGATAAAGTGTTTTGCGTATGGGTCATATTATATTGGTGATTTCCTAGTAAAAGCGAGATTTGCCCTGCTATCGTATTGTGGGTTGAAAGCATAAAAGAGGTTGGCGACAGCAAGCCCCCTTCAAAGGAAACTATTTTTTTAAGGAATTTTTTAGTAAATAAACTACAGCCCATACTTGTTCCAACGGCAATAGCATCAGGCTGTTCTAAACCGATTTGTGCTAAGCAATCCTTGGCGCAAACCGCAGCCATTTTCAGCCCATCCGTCATCCGCCTCCTAGTCCTTGCAGGAATAAACGACGTATAGTCAGGATGTAAAATCTCCGAAGAAGGCTCCAAGGCGCTTAGCATAGCAGAAAATCCCTTGTTCCGAAAGGTCGGTTGATGTGAGATAGTCGATGTGGCTGTGATGTACATGGATTCTTGAATTACATTTTTTTGCTAAATATCAGGCAAGTACAATTTCCTCCAAACCCAAAAGCATTTGTTAAGGCATGTTTTACTTCGACCTTCTCCCGAAAGCTCGTCGCAGGAATCAACCCTGTAGCTTTAATTGGTGTTGAGAAATTTAGACTAGGAAAAATCGCATTTGAACGTAGGGATAAAATGCAATACACCGCTTCAATCGCTCCAGCAGCGGCCAAGGTATGCCCCGTAAAACTTTTGGTAGAACTGAAAGGAGGCATTTTATGGCCAAACACATTCCTCAACGCCGCCGATTCTGATAAATCATTGTTTTGTGTCCCTGTTCCATGCACATTCACATAGCTAATATCTTTTGCAAGAAGTTTTGCTTTCTTCAAGGCATGCTTCATCGCCAAAGTCGCTCCTTTTCCATCGGCGGAACTAGCTGTTTGGTGAAAAGCATCAGTCGAATTGTCCCATCCTGAAAGCAAGCAAAGCGGTTTGTTTCCTGTGATCGAGAGACTGGCCGCACTCTCCAAAACCAAAAAAGCGGCTCCTTCCCCCAAATTTAATCCCTTCCGATTTTGATCAAAGGGTGTACAAATCCCCTCAGCATATATCCCCAAAGAGCTGAATCCTTTGATATTATAATCCACCAAAGGATCAACACCTCCCACCAGCACTCGATCCAATCGACCACTTTGAATAAGACGTGCCCCATGCATGATCGCATTCGCTCCCGAAGAACAAGCCGTAGAAATCGTTCCTATATATCCTTTTATTCCAAGTTCCTTGGCAATGCCCTCCGTTGTTCGCCCATTTTCATAGGTCATCCTTCGCGAAGTATCCATTCCCTCATGATGTGCTTGGGCAAAATATTTTTCTATCCTGTCCATTCCTCCAGCAGAAGTAGCAGAGATTAAACCTGTAGCGATTTCCTCCTTGTGTTCATTCTTTCCCCAAGCTTCTTTCGCTGCAAGCATCCCTAAAAGAGTGGTCCGAGAATAATCTATTTTAGTCAAGCCCAATTTTTCGATTATTTCCTCATTCGAAAAACTTACTTCACCAAGCATTAAACCTAGCTTAGCGGATCGTTGAATGCCCGTTCTCGCTACCTTCAAGGAGTGAAAATTTTCCGCTACTGTATTCCCGATAGCCGTCATAACACCTATTCCCGTAACAAAAAGTTCCATAGGCTAGCTTTCTGATTGATGTTGCATAATATATTCCGCCATCGAATTGATAGAAACAAGCACTTCTTTGCCTATGGCAGAATTCGGTATTTTCACCCCATGATAGTTTTCCATAATGACAACTAGTTCTAAGGCATCAATCGAATCTAGCCCTAAACCGTCTCCAAACAAGGGCGCATCGTTTTCAATATCTTCTGCTCTTATATCCTCAAGGTTCAGTTCCTCAATGATTTGGTTTTTAAGCGTATTGGTTAGTTCTTCCATCTTAGAGCTTAATTTTTTAGTTCCAAAATTAAATGACGATTAGTATTCAGGTAAGGCCTACCAATTTCTCCCTTCGGTCGAACTTAGCAATGCTTTGAGTTTACTAGGGGGGATGTTCCTTGATATTTAGCCTCCCTTTATCGCTGTTCCTAGTTAACTCTATTCATTTGAATCCCTTGCCATTCCTACAAGCTTGAGCTTACATTCGACTAGCTTTTTATCTGCCACATAGCTTTCGCCCTTAAGTAGATACATATTTCCTAGTTGCGTCAATTTAGTGACGACGGTATGTAAGCAATCGTTTACCCTAGGCAGATCGTAGAGGACTAGATTCGAAATACCTCCAATAAAACCATCTGGTAGCCCTAGTAAATCCTTATTTAAAAAACCCAAACCGGCAGCGCTACTTTGAGCAATGTTTTCTAGCAAAGCAAACTCACGCAAGACCGCTCTTTCTAGAAAGATATTGTCGAATGATACCTTAAAATCCGTTACAAATCTATCTTCGCTAACTTCTATTAGATTATCTATCATAATAAAAGGTTCTCGCTGTGGAATAAATAGTTTGATATTTTCCTTACTGATTTTCATATTTTTGCTTTGATTTTACTTGCAAAAAGCAAAAGACGGGGCTGTTTTTTAAGAATAAAGTCCTCCATTTATATGAATCACTTCACCATTGATGTAAGCGGCTCTATCAGAAGCTAAAAAACTAACTAAATGAGCCACTTCCTCTGGCGTCCCTATCCTTCCAGCAGGAATATGTTTCAAATATTCTTCTTCATGTTTCACGTCAACCATATCCGTTTTGATAAACCCTGGAGCTACGGCATTTACGGTGATATTACGTTTTCCAATTTCTTGCGCCAAGGCTTTAGTTGCACCAACCATCGCTGCTTTAGCTGCCGAATAATTCGTCTGCCCAGGCAACCCCTTCAAACCCGATAAGGAGGTAATGTTAACGATTCTTCCCGCTCGTCTACGCAACATTTGACGGATGACACACTGTGTAACGTTATACATTCCCTTGACGGATACATCCATGACATCATCCCAATCATTTTCAGGCATCCACATAAATAAACCGTCTCTTTTAATCCCAGCGTTATTGACCAGAACACGGATAAATTTCGTTGGATTATTCCCCTGCCATTCCATCATAATCCGATCAACTTCGGCCTTATCCTGCACCTTAAACCGTAGGAGTTCCCCCGTCCCTCCTTGTGCTTGTAACTCCTTTAAAGTAGCCTCTGCCGCCTTGGTATCTGAAGAATAATTTATCAATACATGAAAACCATGCTCCTTGGCCAATTGTAGTGCAATAGCCCTCCCAATGCCTTTTGAGCCGCCAGTTATTAGTGTACAATCCATCCGTAAAATATTTTATAATAGCGCTAACCAATCAGCCCATAACAACATAACTTTCAAAGGATTACTTTACTCGCTGCTATTGTTACGCAAGGCTTTTCCACAAGACTTACCCAAGGCAATCATACCCCAAAGAGATAAACCAGCAACAATTGGCCCTGCTGTAATTCCCCCAATGGCTAAGCCCGATGCCCCCGTACCTACAGCCGCTATCCCGTATCCTAATAGACAGACTCCTCCACAAAAAAGTGGAAGAAGAAGAAACAGTATTAAAACAACAGCAATAGCACATACAGCTCCACTCCCAACTCGCCTTAGTCGTTTTCGGACTTCCTTTTTCTTTTTCTTCATTTCCTTAAGACTCATCTGCCCCTTTTCTTTTTCAATAGCCCTTGACGATTCAACAGATTTATTCGGTTGTACCGCCGTAAGAACTGCTCGAAAGGGTAGAACCTTCTTATCTATTCGTCCTAGTACTCCTTCATTCCAATACTGATCTGTAGGAATAATCGTCTGGTCAATAGATATTAGCGCACGAGCTAGCGGAGACGTGGGATAGTGATCTTCAATGCTATTGCCTACATAAATAGCCATCACAAGAGTAGACAAGAGCATTCCTAGATAAACTAATCGCTGCCTAAATAGCTTTACAGGAATTACAAGACTAGCCCGTTTTGGAAAAAAGGGAACCAACAAAAAGCCCAGCAACACAATTCCACTAAAAATAGAAGCCGAAGTCATTGATAGTTCATACCCTAACTCCCTGAAATTCTTGCCTCCCACAAGCGCAACGCCTAAAAACATCAATTGTAAACAAGTAATTAAAACCTGAGCTTTCCTAGGATTTCCCCTAGCCCATCTAGTCATTTTCATGACGCTTCCGCTAGTAAGTTTTAGAAGCCCTATGATTGTCATCGTTATTATCAAAACCCCTAAATAAGTCATACCATCGCTCATCAATACTGTACAGGCAAGAAGAATTGCCGCGATTGATGCTAGAATAAATAAATTAGTTTTCATATTAATTGATTTTAGGTCATTTGTAAAAAATTGCATTCCTTTATCTTTCCAGCCCCTTTTCAATTTCCCTTATCCATTGATAAGAACTAAGCGTTTGATTGTCCTTAAACTTATTGAAGATATTGATTCTCAAATCTTTGATTTCATCTAGTGTTCTATTGCAAGCCGTTTTACAAATCACTCCTCCATCTATAGCCTCATTATCCACTAACGTTCTACTCATTGCTGCCAAAGCCATCCCCGAACAAAATTGCAATTTATATTCGCCCGCAGCCGTTAACAGGAATTCGATTTCAGCTAAGCGTGTACCTCCCACATAGCCACAAGCCATCCCCACGCCCCTCCATAAATCCGAATGCCTACACGCCGCAAAGACTTCAAACCAACACACCAATTTTTCTAAATCACCTTTGCAGATATACCACAGACGCCTTCCCACGCCTTGATCAAAACCTTGCATGTCTTCTTCTCCTACACCTTTAGGTATCAACTGATTCTTCAGCGTTTTTCTTCCTTGGAAGAGCCCATAGTAATACCCTACTCCGTCAAAAATCATCCAGCGCATAAGCGGATATGGAAAATCTTGTTGAAAAGTAGGAAGAATCCCTGCTTTTGCCAGCCCCCACCCCAAACCAATATTCACATGAAAGGCATGGATTTTATCCGAACGAGCATAAAATCTATCCCATTGCTCCATCTGTATTCCCTTTGTCTTCCAATCAGGCTGAAAACCAAGCCCCATGGAGGCACTTTCATAAGCTACCGAACGAAATTCCCAAGGCACTGCATCCAAGTAAGACATTAAATCATCCAAGGCACAACTTCCTTGCATATATTCCTGAATTTCAAGGAACAACTCTTGAACACCTTGCATTCTAAAAGCTATTCTACTCGACATAAGAGCTGACGTTTTTTGTGGTATGCAAACATAATTTAGCGATATCCTCCCGAATGAAGACATCAACTTCTAAAGCCCCCATTCCTTGTGATTTTTCGAGTAATTCCTCCTTGGACACCTTGATATTCAAATCATAAGGATTAACCTTCATGTCGAGGGAAGTTCCATGTATTTTCGCACAAACCACTCGAAACATCTCCGCAGCAATTTGTTCCAAGGTTCGTAAGTTTTCTTCAATTCTGCTCAACAAATCTTCCGAAGTACAGGGTTCTTTTAATCCACGATAAAACCGAACTAAACACTCTAAATCAAATACATTGATACGCTGGTTAGAAGCTGGTTCTTCCTTGTCAAGATTTCCCCAAGCCAAAAAAAGGCCTTGCATTTCTCTGTTTAATCTTGAAAACCGTACACCAAAACTGTTGGAGGTTGCAGAATAGCTGTTTAAAACAACAGCATTTGTATAGCCTTTATTGATAAACATCAGCGTCGGAATAGCCCAATACGCGCCCCAATCCCATACTATCTTCATCGACATGATTTGAGGTTTACCAAACAAAGCATACATATTGTCATAAAGTAAAGCCCATCCCTTGATAAGCCCTCTTTGTAAATGCTCAAAATTCATGACATCAAAAGCGATTTCACCTCCACAAATATCCTTGATAATCAAACTTGTAAGCCAAGTATTATTAAGCCCGATAAAATCAATACCTGAAGAATAAAAAGGATCTAAAAACATAGCTGCATCACCTGTAAGTCCCCATCTATCCCTAGAATAAAACTGTTTTGTATTGTGAGCAAGATGTTTCATAACCTTAAAATCAAGCAAATTTTTCTTGTGCTCTACTAGCATTTTGAACGCTAAAGGTTCATGTTTTTCCATCCATTCCATGACTTTTTCAAACGTATTGAATTCATCAAAGGAATGAAATGTAGGATCCGCAATAAGGCCAACACTCGTACCTCCCGAAGCCAAAGAAATAATCCAAACCCAATAGCCTTTCCCCATTAAATGATTGGTAGCTAAACGCCTATACCCAGAAGGAATATAATTCCTCCATTCTTCATCCTTAGACCACTTATGAATATCTATTTCTCTCGCTAACCTGAACCAAACCGCATTCATCTTATGCTTCACCGCTTTAACCAAGTTAAATTTCCTTTTCAAAAAACTTCTTCTGCCCGTGGAATCAATAATCCATCTTCCAAATTGAGTGTACTCCTGCTCTCCTTGTTCATAATAAACATGATGCCGCGGCTTAGAAATATCCACACCTATAACTTTCGCACCAAAAATGACCTGAACACCACTCTTTACTGCTCTTTTTCTCAATTCATTCTCCAACATCCCCCTATCAACTTGATAAGCAGGCAAAGGAGAATCAATTCGACTTCCTATCTCTACCCGGCTAGCCATCTCCTCATTACCTCCTTGGCTAAAAAAGTAACGAAAACCTAACTTACGCAATTGGTACTCTTCTAAATACGCTCCTAATTGAAGCATTTCCCTCAAATAATAAGAACCTAACTCCACAAGCGATTCTCCGACCTTATGAATGGAAGCAGGCGCATCCCCTTTTTCCTTTTCCAATACAAGGACAGCGACCTTAGCGTTAGCCAGTTTTAATTGAAGAGCCAGCGTTAAGCCAGCCAGACCGCCTCCTAAGATTACAACATCATATGTCTTCCCGTTTTTCATATTCAATACATATAAACAACGCTCAGCTTAGTGCCCTCATTTTGCCTACAGCATGTTTGCTATGTAGCGTTTGTTTTACTCTCTAGATTTTGATTGCTCTTCTTCGTTCTAGTGGTTCTGCTAAGGTATGTAGTAGAACAAAGAATGTATTTGCAAGATAAAAGATGTGTTTATCATCCTTGCAACACATAATTCCATTTATTCCAAGCAAAATCCCTTTTTATTGCGCCTAAAAAGCGACAACAAAACCCCATTACTCCTTGATAACAAAGAAATTAAAACAGCAAAATATACTATAAGACTTGTACGGTTTTTTAGAGAAATTTGGAATAGATTTATCCAAATTTTTACCTCAGTATAAGAATAGTCTTTCGATTAACATCTAAGCTCAGCAGGACGCTGAACCTTAGGAAATTTCTTAGAACGCGATGTAGAAGCTCTATTTTATGTATTTTTTATGGAATTTATACTTCTTCTGATTCCCTTAACATCAAAACGTGTGGAACGAGAAGGTAGTAAATGTCTCGTTCCACATGCTTTGGCTCTAGAAAATAATCGGTTTGCCCTGCTTATGTCTCCAGGTCAAAAAGGCTATCATACTCAAACCTACGACCATAAAACTTATGGCAATCGCTTGTGCCTGTGTCGTTTCAAAACCCAATAGCATATAACGATCATTTACTCGAATCGTCTCAATACAGTAGCGCTCCAACCCATTAAAAAACAGGTAGATAAAGAACAAAACACCTGCCACTTGAATACGCTTCCTAATCAACCATAAAAAGGCAAAAATACAAGTAGCCATCATCGTTTCATACAAAGGAGTAGGATAAACGGGCGAAACCAAATAAGGCGTTTCCGACCACTTACAATCACCATTCACGATACTCCCATCTGCTAGCTGAGAATAGCAGTCTTGAACGACATTATTCGGATAATTGAATGACCACAACCAATCAGGTAAAAAGGCCAAAAAGCTTGGTCTAGAGGCTAATTCGCTCACGATTCCCCAATCACCATCACCAGAAAAATGGCAGCCCAAACGACCAATACCGTAGCCAAGAATTAAGGTAGGAGCTACCGCATCCATCACATATATCGCCTTGATACCCTTCAATTTTAAGTAGGTGATAATAAATAAAAATGCCCCAATCAAACCACCATAAACCGCCATTCCACTACCCGAGAAAAAAGTACCAAAAGGATCCGCCCAAAACTGATCCATCGTTTCAGCAATGGCAAACACCTTAGAGCCCGCCACACCAGAAATCGCCGCCATAATGACCAAATCCCAAGTACGCTCATGCAGCATTACTTTCTTTTCTATAGTCTTTGGCTTAGGCAAACGCTCCTTTTCCTTCTCCCGATATTTTAGGAAGACAAAAAGCGCGGCGCCTAGAAGCCCTATAAGTAAATTCCCTTTCGGAGAAAATAAAACGGCTGCACCATCCACCTTAAAGGCATCCAAATTTGCAAAGATATAAGGAATCTTATACCCCAATACAAAGCCAAACAAACCATTAGAGAATAACTCTCCAAAAGTGGCTTTCGCCCCTTGAATAAACTTCTCCATCTTTCCATCAATCAATCCTTCTCCTTCCTTACGCTCTACCTCCTTGGAAAAAATAAGCCCGCCAACCAAAAATACTAGCGCAAGAAAAAAGCCAAAGGTCTTAATAAAACCCAATGCCTCAATCCGAACACCAATCAAACCTTCAACGAAATACGATAAATCTGGATACATAGTATGTTGTTAAATTGCTATAAATCAAATACTAACACAAAAAACCTCAATACAAACAAAAATATAACAAGTCATTGATAAATATGTCATATTCTAAACCAAGGGACAAAAATAAAAAACCACCTTTATAAATAAGACGATTTATCCACATCATTATTATTTTATCCCGTTAAAGTATTCTTAAAGATGCTAGACATTTTCGTCGTACCTCCGAAAATAGTGTGAGGGGGAGTTGGTGTGTGCGTGTGTCTTAGTACAAAATTATCGACAATTTGTTGGTTATAAATATTGCTATAGGTGCATAAATTCCTTCACGATTTGAGTTTTTCAAGTAACTAATCTACAAAAAAGAAGTAAGTACGCTGGAACGTTGGCTTTAGCCGACGGTAAAATACACCTTTGTCGATGACTCATTTAATAATCCATCGACTAAAGCCAACGATCCTTGATACCCTACATATGTTTTAATTGTGTAGCTGTTTTTTAGTATCCAAAATGCTCTCACGATATTTATCGACCAAGCAATTAAGGGCTTTTACTTGCTTCGCTACAAAATACTAGTTAGGCATACGCTTCAAATATCATTAGGTAAAGACATTGTTCTTACTTAAAAATATCACCCTTTCAGGGTTATCGCACTAGCTCTTCTATTATTCTACAATCCTTTCATCCCTTTGGGATTTACTCGCATCATTTATCCGAATTGGAAGCAAAACCCTGAAAGGGTGAAAGGATTAGCCATTGTATTCCTCCATAAAATCCCTCAAAAATTATCGTAAAAAAGCTTACATCCTGATTATGAGGAAAAGCATATCAAAGACATCATCTGTGACACGAAAGCAGTAATTTATTGAATTTTATTTTGAACATAACCTCCCCTCAAAAGCTTGATGTCGAACCAGCCACTAAAGACTCATTTTTAATTTCAAGTCAAAAAAAATACATTATACTGACATTTAAGCATTTTCTATCTTAACTTCTTTCTAGTAATCGTTTCAAAAGGTATTTTTATAAAAACCCCATCACAACAACTATTGAGTTCGATTTATCCAGAAAAAACAGTCAAAACACCTCCATTAACAATGGCTATCAAGGAATTATACACAACAAAATCCAAAATAAACATCTTAGTCAACAAGAATTTTCAGTCCATTTCCTCTGGTGAATAAATAATCAATACCAAACCACCTTCTACATGTTTATGCGAAAAAGATGCCCCCCAAAAAAACCGCTGCTATTTCCCCCATCAGTAATTTATAGAATTCCCATGACCTAGCGATATTCGGCATGGATTCTGTATAGAAAGCACTGGTATTACTTGGTTTCATGGTTTCCTATACAAACAAAGAAAGCGCAATTTTACAAGTTGTTTTGAGGTCATAAACGAAGGAGTAAATTTTTAAATTCAGGTAATAAGTTAAAACTCATCAATTTTATAGAAAAATAACTGAAAAAGTAGTAACTTTTGCCCGAATTTATTCTACTAATATACAATGGAAGTAGCATGAGGCTTTGTGGATTAGATAAGAAATGAACGTTTTTCTATTTTATCAGTAAAAACAAAAAACGGCATAACTATTAATCCTCATGTCTTATACTTTTGTCTTCTTAGACTTAGATGAATTTTCCATCTTAACTGCTACTTTATTTTTTGAGCCAGTAGTAAATTTTCACGATGTATTAAACAAAGATTAAGAAATGGACAAGCTATCGAAAGCGGATAGTGACAAGGATCTAAAGTTATTTAATTGACTTGAATAGCTAAATCAATATCGTTTTTTTGCTTTTCGAAGCTCAAGAAAGGAAATTGAGTTGCCCATACATGTCTATTATATCCTTACTAAGTCTTAACAGCTAAGCTATCTAAACACTTGTAGGTGACAACTAAATCTTAGTTCCCACTCCATAGGAAGGAAAACGTCGTGACTTTAATTTTGATTTTTCTTTTTAATTTTGAATGTTCCTCTTTAAGTCTTTCAAAACTAGTTTTTCGGTTTTGAAAAAAGTATGCTCCTTGTCACGCCCATGTTGCTTGGTCTAATGTGCATACTATCTCATAAGAATGGTGCGTCTTAGATAAATATTTCTATTTTTTGAATTATTTGCTCAAGAAGTACTTTTTTATTAATTAATTATAATGAAAATAACCTTTATCTGAAAAGACTTAACTTTCACTGATGTAATATTTTTTCCAACTGTGATAAAGGTTTGATATAAAGTTAGCTATCATGAAAAATATATTGATCGCCATCGGTACATCCGTTTTGGTATCTTCTAGTGTGCTTTCAAAGGATACTGAAATACGGCCTATTGATGATAACTTTCCTGAAATATATATTGTACTTCCTGACACTTCCCAAGTACCTCAGGATACGCTTATTGAGGAAACACTCACACCTAAGCAGCTAGCCAAGTTAAAAAAGCAACAAGAAAAAGAGCGTGAACGACTACGTGAGGAAGCTAGAAGACAAGCAGCTCTTGAGGCACAAGGCATTAAGGCTAGTGCCACGAATACCCCTAGAGAAAGGGAAACCGACCCCAAAGCTGCCGAAAAAGAACGTAAAGCTGCTGTAGCCGCTGCTGAAGAGAAAAGAAAAGAAATGCTCAGAAGGCGCAAAGCTGCTGAAAAATATGCTGCTAGTAAAGCAAATAATCCGAATTCGACCCCAACAGAAAATACACCTCCTGCTAAATCTACGGTAGTTGATAGTGATCCAAAAACAGGTGTGGTAGATTCAAAACCAGCTACGCCTCCTTCTACGAGTGATACCATTGACGCCGACATGCCGGCCAAAATAGGTGCGCTTACAGAAGCAGAAAAAATCAAAGCT
>JAHDHB010000052.1:19314-19645 GCA_020631545.1 Saprospiraceae bacterium
GAGGAAGCCAAGGAAAAAGCTAGACTTGCCAAAGCTGCTGAAGAGGAAGCCCTAAGAGAACGCGAACGCTTAGAGAAAGAACGGGCAAAACGACTTGCTGAAGAGGCAAAAGCTCGTGAATTAGCGAAAAAAGAAGCTGCTAAAGAAGCCGAAAGAATTCGAAAAGAGGAAATTGCTGCAAAAGAACGTGCTGCTAAGGAAGAAGAAGAGCGTTTAAAGAAAGAGGCTGCTGAAAGAGCCGCTCGTAAAGCAGAACGTGAAAAGGCGGAGAAAGAGCGCTTAGCCGCTGAAAAAATTGCTGCCGAAAAAGCGGAAAAAGAGAAGATAGCTG
>JAHDHB010000643.1 GCA_020631545.1 Saprospiraceae bacterium
GTGCCTTCTTTTAAATCTTTATTGGCCAACTTCTGGAAAACACCATCCGAAAATATCAAATCAATATTCGTACAAAGAATGAATTCGCCCTTCGCTCTAACAATACCCACATTCTTCGCTATCATTTGGTATAATGGAATAGCGTCCTTAAAACGAAAGTTTTTATGAATTTCATAAGGAACTATAATATAGCGTAGTGTCACTAAATCATCCTGCTCCGGCTTCGGCAAAACATCTTTCAATAAGGGCTTATCTTGCGGAGGATTCCACTCAACAATGATCAACTCCACAGGCACCTTATATTTTCGGGCTTGATGATAAACGCCTTTCACAAAACAGGTTGTGCGTGCTAGTAAATCTCCTCCATGATTATCGTTTCTAGTCGTTGCGACTATAGACAAATAGGGTTGCTCCTTCATAAAGCATGGTGTTCTTTAGGCAATATGGTGCTCCAAAGATGTAAAGTTACTATGAAAAAGTGTAAGTCTTTCTCTAGCCCCCGAATTTATTCGAGGGAAAACATCATTCGTCTTGAAAATCTTCCTGTAATCCTCGGATTTATTCGAAAATTTATTGGGGGGGCACGGTTTCCCCCGAATGAATTCGGGGGCTACAGAAAAATTCTATAGGGGAGCAAGGAAAACCTTTACAGGGAAGTCAGCTTTTCTATCAGCCACCGCTTATCGCTAATCATTTGAAAATCTTCTAGTTTCCTCCTGAAGGCCTGCCGTTTTTGGGAGGTTATATTGACCCGTAAATTAGCCAAAGCCTTTAGTGATTTGGCAAAGTTCACGTAAGAGTCTTTCATTTCTTTAGACAAGGATTTATTGCTCCGAATAAACGCCTTAAATGAGACGATCAATTGCACCAGCGCCACGTCTTCCTTTAGCTCATAGTATATCTTGAGCAACAAGAACTTACGGCTAATTTCAAAAAACACCTCCATGCTTTCCTTCTGTACCAACAACTCCCTCGCCTTTTCATAATTTTGTTCATAAAAAAAGATGGTCGCTTGATAAAAATTCACCGTTTGCTGGCGATTTGCTGGCGCGAGTTCGCTACTATAAGTTTTTAAAAACCAATGTGCCCAAGCATATTCCCCTAGCTGACAACTTAAGGCTACCACATTCTTTATCATTCTTGCAGGAATGTATTTGCTTATGAACAACACCTTTCTTGCAATCATCTGCTTGTAAATCTCAAAAAGATGCTGTAGAAATGCTTGTTTACCAGTGATAATTTGCTGAATACAAAAGTTTTGTGCTATCGCATAAAAACTGTGCAATTCATCAGGTGGAATAGCAGTCGCATGCTTTTCTAGCGTAGATTGGTATTGTGCAAAATGCGTGGCTCCTTCCTTTTCCTTAGCCAGTAAAATAGCTTGACGGTACAATTCCACCAAAGGGAAATCTGCCAATGGAATCGTTTCGCTTAAGGCTAAAACCCTATCTGTCATTACATTCTGGTATTCTACGCTCATCAACTGCTGCAATCCTATCATTTCGTAAGTAATCGGCAAGCGGTGGCTGAGGTAGAAGGCATCCAAGGCGGTTACCACCTCTTCTGGTTTTTGTTTTTTGCTTTGCTCCGTAGTCACTTCCCATTCATACAACAAGTTGGTAATTAAATACTTATTGCTGTAATCTTCCCTTGTTGGTCTTTGGGTCGTTTGTAGTTTTTTTAAGCTTTGTTGTCCTAGTTTTCGAAGTGATTTACCATCGCCTTTTTCTCCTATCGCTTTCATGAGCAAGTAGTTGCGGGTGTATTGTCGCAAGCGCAATTGTTCTTGAATTAATACCTCTTCTGCCAATGCTTGCAATTTACTCATGATTACATTGAGCGAATTCATGGAATGCTTTTCTTCTGGAAATAAGGCTTTAAAAGCCAAGTTTTTATCAAATTCATTTCCCGTTTCCAAGACCTCTGTTTTTATCCATTGGTAAAGTGGCCAGCATCGTGCGCTAGTATTGAAAAAAGGCGATTGCAGCAGTTGTTCTAGTCGTTTTAGCTCTCTGTGACTGAACATTTTTAGGAGAATAATTACTTGTGGATTTTTCATCTTTTATAAATAAATCAAAATTTCACGTTAGAAATCATCAATAATTACTAATAATAAGGATAAAATTAACTTATTTTTTTCACATTAAAATTTTATTGCTTGCAATATAGTATATTTTTTTACTTTTCTACGATAGAATATGTAGCTACTTTTGGACTATTAGTTAAAGGACTTCGAAAACCTTCCAGTTTTGCGAGGTTTGCCTTGCGAGAAAGCAAAAACTGGAAGGTTTAAGCTGGGGCAGCGTGCTTTACTCAGATCTTCCCCTCCTAAGCAATCGCTTTGGCTTAGGAATCTGCAAAATACCGTTATAGAACAGCTAGTCGGCTAAAGCCAACGCTACAAAAACCAAAAATATCATGAAAAAGAATCTTTACCCACTTTTTACCTTACTCCTACTCACTATCGCTTTGTTTGTAAATACTTTACAAGCGCAACAACTCAATTACCCACCAGATAAACTGCTTATCAAATTCTCTGCACAAGCAAAATCAGGGTTTAAGCAGCAATTCCAACAACAACTTAAAAGCAACAATATCAAACAATTCCGTAAACTTAAAACGGAACAATGGCAAGTACAATTCCCTGTAACGCTGGAAAACAAAACCTATGCTTCTTTGGATGAAATTCTCCCTTACCTCAATATGCGTCCTGAAATCGAATACGCAGAACCTGACTACTACGTAGAATTGCTCAATACACCTAATGATCCATATTTCAACCTTTTATGGGGGCAACACAACACTGGACAAAGCGGTGGCCTAGCCGATGCAGACATCGATGCACCCGAAGCTTGGGATATTCAAACCACTAGTCCTGACATTATTGTGGGCGTTCTAGACACAGGTATTGATTGGACACATGAAGATCTTGTGAATAATATCTGGCAAAACCTAGGAGAAGACGCTGACGGCGACGGTGTTGTGCTTGAGTGGAATGGTACAACTTGGGTATTCGACCCAGAAGATGAAAACGGCATTGACGATGACGGAAACGGCTACACCGACGATTTTGTAGGCTGGGATTTCAAAAATGACGATAACAATCCGATGGATGGCCACAGTCACGGCACCCATTGCGCTGGAACTATCGGTGCTTCAGGCAATAAC
>JAHDHB010000644.1:0-1373 GCA_020631545.1 Saprospiraceae bacterium
CGATTGATGATGTCGATCATTTATTGAATCGTGAAAGTGGATTGAAGGGAATTTCTGGCGATAGCGATATGCGGGACATTATTGATCGTTCTACCAAGGGAGATGATAGTGCTCGTTTGGCTTTACAAGTGTTTTGCCACCGAATTCGCAAATATATTGGCGCTTATACTGCCGTAATGGGTGGCGTAGATGCCATCGTTTTTACAGGTGGAGTAGGGGAGAACAGCCCTGTTGTAAGGCATCGTGTAGCACAACGTTTGGATTTCCTAGGAGCAATAATAAATGAAGATAAAAACCATGATGTCAAGCTATCTGACCAAAAGACTGTGATTGATTTCTCCATGAATCACAGTCGTGTAAAACTCTTAGCGGTAAGAACGGATGAACAATATGAAATTGCACAGCAAGCTTCTAAATTGATTCTTAAGCAAAACGAAGTCAATACGATACCTCCAATTCCAATTGCCGTTTCTGCTCGGCATATGCATATTACGCAAGAAACTTTAGAAACGCTCTTTGGAAAGGGCTATGAACTAACCGTCAAGAAACCGCTTTCCCAACCGGGGCAGTTTGCAGCCAATGAGCGAGTGACCATTGTTGGCCCTAAAAATCAAATAGAGCGCGTTCGAATTCTAGGGCCTTGTCGTTCTAAAAATCAAATTGAAATCTCTCGAACAGATGAATTTTTCCTAGGAATTGATGTTCCTGTGCGAGAATCTGGGAAAACAAGTAATACGCCAGGGTGTAAAGTCATTGGCCCTGCTGGTGCTGTCGTTTTGAAGGAAGGGGTGATTTGTGCTTGGCGTCACATCCACATGACACCTCCTGATGCTGAAATCTTTGGCGTAGAAGATCGGGATGTCGTCGAAGTGACGGTGTCTGAAGGTGATCGTGCGCTTACTTTTGGGAATGTACTCATTCGTGTTTCTCCAAAATATAAGTTAGAAATGCATATTGATACAGATGAAGGAAATGCAGCTGAATTAGGCAGAAATGCGACTGGAGTGCTTGTTGCAACGAAAGGCTCCGCACAGTTGAAAAAGAGAAGATTATGATGTTTTTAGGGGAGTTGTAGAAGGCTTCCCTAACTTCAAAACCAGACGTTTAATTATTGTTACTTATGAAAGGTTTCATACATCCTATTTTTTCATTAAATGCTACTTTTTGGAGTAAACTCATATTTAAATAGTTTTAGTGGAAAAACTTAAAAGCTTTCCCACTAAAACCAATAAATTATCCTCCATTAATGCTTAATGATTTTCTTCGCTACATTTCCTTCTTTCGTCTCAAAATGAATGAGATAAACACCAGAAGGTAGAGAAGCCATATCAAATCGTAGGAGGTAGTTTCCTTTAGGTTGATAGCCTAAGCCT
>JAHDHB010000644.1:1383-3166 GCA_020631545.1 Saprospiraceae bacterium
TCCAGTGATATCGGTTAGGTTAATGGCGATGTGGCCACTATTCGCTAGGGCGTAATTAAGTGTTACCTGACTGGATGTTGGATTCGGATATGCAGAGAGGAAAAGAACCTCTTCTACGTTATCTATAGCAGTCACCATCGGTGGAGGAGCTGGAATATCTTGAACCATTTTTGGTGGTGCAGGTGTCATCGTTTGTTGTAGAAAATTATCTCCATCATTGGTATAAAGACCTACTGCAAAACTTTCAGGAAGATTAGGGGTAATAACATTATCTAGCAGATAATAATCGGCTTGTGCTTTATCAGGAGTGATGGATAAAATAAAATACCCGTGGCTAGTAAAGTCATAAAACTTGTTATGTCGATTCGTGTTTTCGAATATAACGCCTAATACGCCTATAAATTGATTAGGAATTTGTGGTAGTTCATCAAAATTGTCTGAGCTAACACTAGGTGTCACGCATTCTACCGCAAGCGATCCAAATCCAGTATCTGGATTGTAGGTCAAGGTATCATAAGGAGTTGGCATGACATCCCAGGCTAAGGAAATGTGTACATCGCCAGTAACGAAGAAAATATTATCAATGTTTTGATTTTTAATGAAATCCGTGACGGTATCTCGCCTAGTAGGATAGCCATTCCAAACATCAACAAATTGATCAGAAGCGCCAGGAAAAACAGTAGTATCAATAGCTTCAAAGAAAATACGAGAGAAAACAACTTGATTGCCTACAACTTTCCATTTTGAAGTATTATCTAGTAATTGGTCTTTGAACCAAGTCATTTGAGTGGGGCCTAGTAGTTCGCGATCAGGGTTTAATCGATTAGGATCGTAAAAACTATCGACTTGCTTAGAACGTGCAAGATGACGAGTATCAAGCATAATTAGATCGGCTAAATCTCCGAATTCTAGTTTTCGGTATAAGGTGCGCTCCGTATTTTCCCGAACTGGAGCCCATTCGAAATAAGCTTGGATTGCCCAGTTTTTTCGATCAAGGTAGTCGCCTTCTGTATCCGTGGTGTGATTTTGAGCGCCTTCCTTCCAAGCATCATTCGCCACTTCATGATCATCCCATATCATCACAAAAGGATGCTGCCGCATGGCTTCTTGTAGGTCAGGATCTAAGCGATAATGAGAATAACGTGTACGGTAATCTCCTACATTGATAACTTCGTGCATTGGCATATGAACCCGGTTTGAATCTCCATGCCAACCATAACCACCTGTTTCATACTCGTAAATAAAATCCCCTAGGTGTACGACTGCATCCAAGTCATTACGCTCTGATAGTTTTTTGAAGGCCGTGAAATAACCCGATTGGTAATTATTGCAAGAAATGACCGCTAATTTGAGGTTATCTACATTCGATGACTGCAATGTTTTTGTTCTTCCTGTCGGAGATGTCTCACCCAAAGCCATGAACCTATAGTAATACGTGGTTCCTGAGCTTAGACC
This sequence comes from Saprospiraceae bacterium, assembly GCA_020631545.1. GTDB lineage: Bacteria > Bacteroidota > Bacteroidia > Chitinophagales > Saprospiraceae > JAHDHB01. Next base: position 2,839 of record JAHDHB010000644.1, read on the forward strand.
TGTGACATCAATTTTTACAGTATAATCTTTTATAGTATCAGTAGTTAGTGTCCCATTTTGGACTATGGACCCTTGAATAAAGTTAGGATCGGTCGACATTTCCCAATCTACATTGATATTTTGATCGGTAGAAGGCGTCACTCTAGTCCAAATAATAACGGCATCCTCTAAGGGATCGCCTGATGCTACACCGTGATAAAATGGAGCTGAAGATTGTCTAAAAGGTTGATATACATCGTTTCCTCTGTCGTAAGTGTGAATACTTGCTTCGCTTTGACTATAGCTTAAGGACGTGAATAACAAAAGACATGTCAATACTAAAAATAGA
>JAHDHB010000053.1:0-13119 GCA_020631545.1 Saprospiraceae bacterium
AGACCTCGTAAAAATAAAAAGAATAGAGAGCAATGAAATTTAAGTAAAATGCAGAGGGCTATCACCTAATTTATTTGGCAATAATCCATCCCCCGAATGAATTCGGGGGCTACAGAAAATCATCCAGACGGTCAACTCCTAATTCGTAATTCGTAATTCGTAATTCCTAATTCTCAACTCCCAAGCCAATACCATCCGCACTTCAAGTAAGCCCCTTCCTCAAAACCAATGGGATGATCCACATCATGCCCAGTCCTTTCTCGGCAATCAAACTCTAAGCCCGTAGTGGCCAAAGCCTCTTCCATCCATTCAAAAAATGCTTCCGATTTTACCCTAGAAGAACAAGAAGCCAAGACCAAAATACCGTTTTTGCTTACTAATTGACTGCCCAGTTTCGCTAAACGCTGATAGCTCACTTTTGCTTTAGGAATTTCACTAGCCTGTTTGGCAAAAGATGGCGGATCAATGACCACAATATCAAAGCTTTTTCCTTGATTGGCTAGATCTTTCAAGCCTTCGAAAGCATCTACCGCTAAGGTTTTATGCTGTCCTTTAGGCGAATTAAGCGTAGCGTTTTGCTTGGCCATTTCTAGTGCTTGAGCGCTGATGTCTAGGCTCACGACTTCCTTCGCTCCCCCTGCAAGAGCATGAACAGAAAACCCACCAGCATAAGCAAAAACATCCAATACACGTTTTCCCTTGGCGAGTTCGCCCACCTTCTTCCGATTATGTCGATGATCCAAGAAGTAACCTGTCTTATGGCCGTGGATGACATTCGCCGAAAATAAAAGTCCATGTTCCTTGAAAATGACTACTTCGCTTTTTAGCGTCCCAGAAATGACTTGACCATCGGATAAGCCGTGTAGTTCTCCATTTTTCTGTAAATTTCGGCTAAGTCGTAACACTAGGGTATCGCATCTACTACAGGCTAAAAGTAAGGGAAACAAGTCCTTCAAATAAGGCAACCAAGCATGGGAGTAGAGTTTGACAACCAGAACATTGGCGTAAACATCTGCAATCAGACCAGGTAAGCCATCATTCTCTCCATAAATAAGGCGATAGCTGTTGGTATCCGTCTCCAACAAGGGTTTTCTAAGTGCAAAAGCTGCTTGTATTTTCTCCTCAAACCAAGCAGCATCAATCGTCGCTCCCTTCCCAAATTGGAGTAATTTCACGCGAATAGGTGAATAAGGATCGTAGAGGCCACAAGCCAGAAATTTATTCTTTTTTTGATCATAAATGATCGCTAAATCACCAGCTTTACCCGATACGCTTTGCTTGACGATGCTTCCTTCGAATACCCAAGGATGGCCACGCCGTGCAGCACGCTCTCCGGCAGGCTTCAATTTGATGGCCAATCGTGTGATTTCAATATCTGGTAGTGTTTTCATGCTAATGACTTGAAACGCAAATGTAAGCAAGGTTTTTTGAAACTTAGGTATGAGTTTACTCCGAAAAGTAGGAATTAATGAAAAAATACGATTTATGATTTAAGCCTTTGGGCGTCAACTTCTGCGTTTTTGGTACAGAAAAGGAAATGTGGATTTGGCGATTTTTTAACCATATAAGAAGATATAAGTATAACGTGTGACGCACTAGACGTAAAAGACTTATAAGGAGGTCTGCGACCTTTTTAAGACATATAAGTAAAACGTTCTTTTTAATTCTATCAGCTTAGGATGCATGAAACTCTCTTAGCGTAAATTGTTATTTGCTAGCAAATAATAAACATCATGCTTCTTTAATCTTACATCGTATTTTGAAGAGGAGTCCTTTCTATGTCCAAAAGATCGTTTCGTTAAAAATCTTAGTATTATTTTGAGTTTTTTGTAGCTAAAAAAGTAGTATTTTTACAAGAAATAAAACGTTCGTAAATGGAAACTTATGCTAGTGTATTAAATATTGCTATTCCTGCATTTATGGTACTTATCCTTATTGAGCATCTTGTGGGTAGATGGAAAGGCATTCAAGTTAATCGGGTATTTGATACCATTAGTAGTTTAAGTTCTGGTTTGACCAATACCATCCGTGATGTTTTGAAATTGACGGTGGTGATTGTAAGTTATAGTTGGATGGTCGAGCATTTTGCTATCTTTAAGATTGAATCTTCCCTTGCACTTTATGTCTTGGCTTTCATTGGTTTAGATTTTGCGGGCTATTGGAATCACCGCTTTAGTCATGTTATCAATGTATTTTGGAATCGACATCTAGTCCACCATAGTAGTGAAGAATTTAACCTATCCTGTGCTTTGCGTCAGAGCGTTTCCAATATTATTGGTATTTTCTTCTTTTTATACCTACCCCTTGCACTCCTAGGCGTGCCCACTAAGGTGATAGCCGTCGTAGCACCAATACAATTATTTGCCCAATTCTGGTATCATACGCGCTTGATCGACAAAATGGGCTTCCTAGAGTACATCATCGTGACGCCATCCCACCACCGAGTCCATCATGCCATTAATGATGAATACTTGGACAAGAATTTTAGTCAAATATTCATCATTTGGGATAAGCTATTTGGTACTTTTCAAGAAGAATTGAAGGATAAACCGCCCGTTTATGGGATAAAGAAGCCTGTAAAAACATGGAATCCTCTAGTGATTAACTACTTGCATATGTGGTTGTTATTTAAAGATGCTTGGCGTACAGAAAAGTTATGGGATAAAGTACGGATTTGGTTTATGCCAACGGGATGGCGTCCGGAGGATGTCAAAAAAGCTTATCCCTTAGCGAGCACTAAAGATCCTTATGCTCAAAAAAAATACGAAACTGCGGCAAGTCCTCTCTTAAAAATGTGGATGCTCGCACAGCTATTTTTGACGGGGGCACTTATGCTGTTTTTGTTTAATCGCATTGCAGATTATGCCTTGTTCGAAATTTTAATGGGAGGGCTGTTTCTGCTACTCTCCATTTTTTCTTATACCTCCTTGATGGATGGTAGCAAGATTAATTTAATCACCGAAGTACTTAAACTCCTTGTCGGTATCGGGTTACTCGTACACCTCAACGGCTGGTTCGGTATTGATCAATTTATCGCCTTTGGTTCGACCACTGTTATGCTTTACATCGTTATCTCCATGCTTGCCGCCGTGTATTTCACCTATTTTGACAAGGCACGAGTAGTTGAATATCAAGGCGTTTAGTTTTTTTTCATTTTTTTTACGTCTTCTTATATGCACTTATTTATCTTATGGGTAAAAAATACAGCAGCAAAATAGAACGTTAAAAAAATGTCAAAATAATGTCAGCTATACAAGGAGTGCTACTTTTCCTCTTAACTTGGAGGCGCAAGATAAATTGAAAAACAAAACAAATCCCGAAAATGCTTCCGATTATTGTAGGTTTTGGTGTTTTTTTTATGGTGCTAGAACGCATCATTCCCGATCAAAAATTACCGCACGTAAAAGGTTGGTGGACAAGAGTTATTATTATCAATGCGATGCAACTGGGCGTAGTGATTTTAGGTAGTTATACTTGGGATACGTGGTTGCAGAAGTTTTCTTTATTCTTCTTGTCTTTGCATCCTGCTCTAGGAGGACTTATCGCTTATTTTATCACGACCTTTGTATTTTATTGGTGGCATAGATGGCGACATGAAGTCAATTTTCTTTGGTTAGCCTTCCATCAAGTCCATCATAGTCCGCAACGTATCGAAACGATTACTTCCTTTTTCAAGCATCCGCTAGAGATTATTTGCAATTCCTTAATCATTGGTTCCATCAATTTTATAATACTAGGATTGACTGTCGAATCTGCTGCTTTTTGCTTGTTATTTAGTTCGATAGGTGAATATATTTATCATATGAATATCAAGACGCCGCACGCTATGGGCTACTTTTTCCAACGGCCAGAAATGCATCGTATCCATCATCAAAGAGGAAAACATTACAGCAATTTTTCTGATTTGCCGATTTGGGATATGCTGTTTGGTACTTATGAGAATCCCAAGGAAATGAACGGCAAATGTGGTTTCAAACCCGAACGGGAGGAACAGCTACTCAACATGTTAGCTTTTAAAAACGTGAATAACCCTTATAAAAAGAAAACGTGAAAAAAGCACGCTATATCGTCGTCGTATTGATTGGGCTGTTGCAGATCATCGGTTATCTGCTAAGCGTTAAACCAATACAAAACCTAGGGAAAGTAACGGCATCTTCCCCGCTGCCCATTGTTTTTACAGAAGTAAAAGGCGTTGAAACCTTTGCTAGTGATTTTTATCTTCAATTTACTAGTGAAAATGGTCAGCAAGAAAAAATAAAAGTAACACCAGAAATGTACGCCAAGTTTAAAGGGCCTTACAATAGGCGCAACATCTATGGTGCTGCGATTTCCTATGGCCCTGTTTTACCTGAAAAGATTTGGCAATCGGTCTTAGGCTATGGACTTTGCAACGATATTCTGAGTGAAGAGCTTGATTTAGCGGTTACTAAGCAAGATTTTTCTGTAGTTATTGAAACTAGAACAGCCGGTAGAAATGATGTATGGAACCTAAAATTAGATTGCAAATGAAAGGCTATTCCCCTTATCAATTCGCCTTTTTCCGCATTTTGTTAGGCGTATATTTGACCATCCATTTTGTCCAGCTAATTCCCTATGCTCCTGAGATTTGGAGTCATGCCGGTTTACTACCTGACGCTAGTTTGAATTTGACTTATGGCGTTTTTCCTAATCTACTTAACGTTATTTCTAGTCCAATTCAAGTTCAAATATTCGTTGGGCTACTCGTACTTTTGGCCCTTCTTTTTATGATCGGATTTCAACGGCCCTTCGTTGCTATTTTACTCTGGTATGGTTGGGTTTGCTTGTTTGATCGAAATAACCTGATCAGTAACCCTGGTATTCCTTATGTCGGTTGGATTTTATTGGCTTGTGCGGTGATTCCTAAAGGAGAACCATTGTCCGTAACGAAGACGAAGACGGAAGAAAAATGGGTATTTCCTATGCTTCTTTTTGTTGGCGCATGGGCGATAATGTCTATTGGATATACCATAAGTGGAATTGATAAGTTTTATTCTCCAAGTTGGCGTGATGGAAGCGCTATTTTTCATCTGCTTGAAAATCCCTTGGCGAGAGATTGGTGGTTGCGGGAACTCTTTCTGTCATTTCCTGATTTTATTATAAAGTTAATGACTTGGAGTACCCTGACTTTAGAAATCTTGTTTTTGCCCTTGGCCTTGCTTACCTTAACGCGAAAATGGGTTTGGTTAGCTATGATTTTCATGCATTTAGGGATATTGGCTATCGTTGATTTTGCAGATCTTACCTTAGGAATGTTGATGATTCATTGGTTCACCTTTGATGGTTCTTGGCTAAAATCCAAGGAGAAACATACTGGAATTGTTTTTTCTGACGGCGTGTGTAATTTATGCAATAGTTTTGTTGATTTTCTACTAGGAGAAGATCGAAACACGTCCTTGAGGTTTGCTTCTTTACAAGGGGAAACGGCTAAAGAAAAATTGCCTGCACCAGATTTGGAAAAAATAGAAACCATCATTTACTATTCAGATAATCAGGTTTATAAGCAATCTGATGCCGTTATACAAATCATGAACAGCCTAGGGGGAGTCTGGAAAATCGGTATCGTTTTCAAAATTATTCCTAAATTTATTCGCGATGGGCTGTATAGCTATGTCGCCAAAAATCGCTACAAATGGTTTGGGGAAAAAGATACTTGTAGAATGCCAACGCAGGAAGAACGTGAACGATTCTTACCCTAACGTGTAGTGGGTAGAAAGTAGTGAGTAGAGGGACTTATAACGTTAGAGCTCAATGGCTATGGAGGAATATCCTTTGTCAACAGGTATTCAGAGGGCAATCCATGGTTGCCCTAGGAGGGAAGGCCATTCCTCGCTCCTGATTCCTGATGCTTATTTTGCCGCGCAGCGAGCAAAATATCTAGTTGCTAACACATTATTAAACCAAAAAACAATAAGAAACATGGGTTTATTCGATTTTTTTAAATCATCCAAAGGAATTGAAAGTAAAAAATTCAACTCCGAACAATATCAGTTGGAAATATTAGCCTTTGCGCATATGACCTATTTCGAGAACAATCAGAAGTATCCGATTGTACTGGAAAAACTGCAAGAAAAAGGGTTGAGTAAGGTACAAGCGGAGCATATCGTAGGAAAACTCAAGGCGAAGAATGCTAAAATGGTCTCCAATTTTCAAGAAGAATTAGATTCGGGAAAAATTACCGGTATAAAAGTCATCCCCAATGAGGAGCATACCAAGGAAAACACGAATAAAGATCAGGTAGACAAGTACATTGGTTTTGGAGCCTATCAATTGGAAAGAGGTGATTTGGAGAATGCTTTGGAGCTATTTGATAAGGCTATTGAATTGGATGAAAACGCGGTATTAGCCTATGCCAATAAAGGCAACTTGTATGCTAAACGGGGCGATTTCGAACGTGCTATTCATTTCTACGACAAAGCGTTATCCATAGATACTACCCAAAAACAAATTTTTTCAGCGAAAGCATCAACGCTTGATGAGATGGGACGGTTTGAGGAAGCGGTAGAAGTCTATGAAAAGGTTTTGAGCATGGATGATAAGGACATTCAAACCTTGAATAACCTAGGCATTGCTTATGCTAGAAAAGGGCTTTTTGAAAAAGCATTGAGTTGTTTTGAACGTCTTCTGAACATAGATGCTAACGATAGTGATGCTTTATTGAATAAATTTAATGCTCTGGTTCATGTGGATTTAGATGGGGCTATTGCATTTTATAAAAAACTTCGAGGGCTGTTGCCAAATGTTCCAGAAATAAACTATATCATTCCTAATCATCTTTATGCTCAAGGAGATATTGGCGCGATTGACCAATATTTTGAGCACTTAAAACGAGAGGCCCAAGATACTATCTTTATAAAGTATCAGGGGCATTTTTACTACGCCAAAGATCAAGCAAAAGCACTGGGGTATTACAACGAATATCTTGAATTTTCTCCTAAAGATCCAGAAGTCTTAGCTTATAGAATGCATTTACTTGGCAATATGGGGAATTTGCAAACGAAAGAGAATTTTATTCATGCCATTGATGAAGTCCTAGCAGTAGATAAAACGAATTTGCATGCGTTAGCGAATAAGACACAATATTATAATCAGCTAAATGACCTAGAGTCAAGCTTAATCGCCGTAAAGGAGTTGTTTAAACATCATTTTTCGGATCAAACAGCGATTCATTTGCTTCAACATATCTTTAGTCGACTAGAAGACAAGGGGGAAATCTTGGCGATGTATGATGCTTTCTCTAGTGAATTAACAGGAGATGCTGCTTACCAATTAGGCTATTGCAGAGCACTTTATCTAAAGGGAATTAGAGATTTTGAGGAATCTATTACGGCATTCCATAATCTTAATAAGCAATTTGAGTTTGCTTGGAATTATTACCAAATTGCTATCATGAAAAACGTACAAAATAAAAGGGAGGAAGCGTTGACTTTCTTGGCCAAAACGTTTGCTTTAGACCCTAGCTTGAAAGAAGATGCGAAGCAATACATTGAATTAGAGAATCTTTGGGCTGATCCTATGTTTATTGCGTTAGTGAATAGCTAAGCGTTTTCGACGTTGTGACTTAAAAAATAGCCCTATTGCGGCAAGCCGTAAAGCTGTTGGCTGTTGGCAGTTTTAGAGCTATCTAAATCAGGACGGCGAAGCTGTAGTAATTATCATTATGACGACATCTCATAGCGTTGATTTTTAACCACGAGAGCCATATAGTTTGTTGACGACATTGGTGTAAAACCTGAGTTCGATTAATTTTCAGTATTAATTTTGTAGAAGAAACGTCTGTTTTTCTTTTACTAGCCCCCTATTGCTTTTGTCAAACCGAGAATTGCTGGTCGAACCACTCACTTCCCAATAAAAAAACCATTACAATATCCCCAATCTCAAAAACCTTCCGTAACTTTGCGCCTTTATTGGGCGTGCGCTAGCAGACTTAGTCACCAAACGCCTTAAATGTACGATTTTTCAACAAAGTAAGTGAAAAATTTTACCCACTTACTCTCAACTTGCATAACGTAATTATCATGAATAATCAAGATATTTCACTGAATACTAAGAACAATGAGGATTTAGCCAATTGGAGGAAGATGGAAAAGGCGGCCCTTGAGTTATTGACGGTCGTGGGCGAGTTGCGTTTTGATAAATCTGTTGACCTAATTCTTTTTAGAAGAAGTATTTATGATTCTAGGCCGAGTGAGGTCTTGAACGATCATTTATTTGCTAAAAACTACGTCAAAAAACCGATTACGGTTTATACGACCTTAGAAATGGCGAAGGCGATAGCTAAAATGAATTTAGCTCCTTCCCGTATTGATCTAGGAAAATTAAATGCGGAATACTTGACTTCCAATGGTCAATATGCGAATGTAGAAGCCTTTTTGGAAGATAAAATCGGGCATTTTGTTGGGCAAGATAAAAAAGTAATCACGCCTAGAGATGTTATCCTTTATGGTTTTGGGCGTATTGGCCGCTTGGCTGCAAGACGCATTATCGAAACAACAGGTAGAGGAGAGCAGTTGCGTTTGAAAGCCGTTGTTCTTCGTGCAAAAATGAAGGATGACCGTAAAATGGAGTTGAAAAAACGAGCTTCTTTGCTTCGTAAAGATTCTGTTCACGGTAAGTTTAGAGGAACCGTTTCTGTTGATTCAGCGAATAGCGAGTTTATCATCAATGGAAATCGTGTCAAAGTTATCTTTGCAGGACATCCAACGGAGATTGATTATACCAAATATGGAATTGATGATGCTTTATTGATTGATAATACGGGTGCTTGGAGAGATAAAGAAAGCTTAAGCCAACATTTGCGACCAGGAGTACGCCAAGTCTTATTCACTGCTCCAGGTAAAGGAATTCCAAATATCGTACATGGTGTAAACCACAAAACGCTTGATTTTAAGAAGGATCCCGTGTTCTGTGCCGCTTCTTGTACTACGAATGCCATCGCGCCAGTCTTGAATGTTATCCATGATACTCTAGGGATAGAAAGCGGTCATATTGAGAGTATTCACGCTTATACAAGCGCTCAAAATCTTCTAGATAACTTCCATAAAAAACCACGTCGAGGCCGTGCTGCGGCTGTCAATATGGTCATCACTTCAACCGGTGCTGCTGCTGCCATTGGAAAGGTTATTCCTGAATTGGACAGCAAGTTGACGGGTAGCGCTATCCGCGTACCTATTCCCAACGTTTCCTTAGCAATTCTGAACCTCAATGTTCGTAATGCTGCAACGGTAGAGGAGTTGAATGAAATGATTAAAAACGCTTCTTTACACGGTGATTTAGTCGAGCAAATCAAGTACTCAACTTCTATGGACTTTGTGTCTAGTGATGCTGTAGGAACGACCCATGCTTCTGTCTACGACGCGCCTTCTACCAAGGTTTCTAACAATGGAAAAACGATTACGCTATACGTTTGGTACGACAATGAATATGGTTATACTTGTCAAGTATTGCGCTTGGCAAAATATGCTGCTCAGGTAAGACGCTTGCGCTATTATTAGACGAGAGATGTAACGTTGACTTTAGTCGACATGTTGTTCCGCATACGTATAGACGCAACATGTCGGCTGAAGCCAACGTTACTTGTTGAAAGAGACTCCATTATGAGTTTTTACTTGAAACCGAAAAAGGGTTGGAATTTATTTGAAAAACACAAGGCGTTAATCGATTCCTTATATGCTGTTTTTATGCCCCTTGTGAATAAATCGGATTGGAGCTACCACAATTTTACTTCTGATACAGCTATTTTTGAAGACGGTGCAGGGAATACAATCTATTTGGAGTTTGAAAAGCAAGAAGAACGAATTAATAATATGGTCGTTAGCATCAAGGAGAATATTGGTGGGAAAATGGATGAACTAGTAAAAAGGATTGCTTCAGAATATGATTTGGACAATTTATCCCATGACCGTTAAGGAAGATTTATAAATGAATGGAGAATAATCGTTTTTGGCGGTTACTCTCCATTTTTTTTTGGGCGTCTTTTACCATATAAGAGATATAAGACACCTAAGAATTCATATAAGGCTAGTCTCTTCAATAAACCCCTACATCATCTATCAATCCTTTGTAATAACCGAATATCGTTGATTTTTCGGCTTTTAGCGTTTGACCTTGGCGGATACCTTCCCAATATTTTAGACTGACTTCTTCTTGGTGAATTTCGCCTTTATGATCCTTGATTTTTAGAAAATAATCTCCCTCTCGTCTTTTCTCACGAAATTTATCGGTATTGGCTAAGCGGGGATCATCTGCCCATTTTGCGGGTGATTTGTTGCCACTTGTTTTGAGCGGTTCCGCATCTTTCCATCGGAAAATAGCGAAGCGGTATTTCGTTTTATAGACGGGTACTTTTTCAAAGATTTCTTCCTGATACGTTTCCGTTTGTGTTTCGTAGACAGGTTCATCGCAGTAGACATCTTCGAAGTAGCCATTCCCTTTATCCCGTTGGCCACAAACGACTTTGCGCGTACCAACTTGCACCTTTTTATCCCTTGTTACGGTTTCAAAACCTTTAGACACCTTGTTGTAATGATGAACCGCTTGGAAGGCATCTAGCATACGGCCAGCAGTAGGCACTTGCCAATCCTCTTCCTCGACCTCAATATAATGTTCTGTAAAAATGGTTCGTTCCCAAGGCATAGCCTCCACGGTCACATCTATAGTACTAGAGAACGAAGCCAAAAAGCCGAAAACAGCGACCAAAATTCCCCCCGGTAGCCCCAGCTTTTTCAGCAAGCGAGCCAAGCCCGGCTTCTTCTCCATCAGTTCCTCATAATCATCCTGATAAGCCGATTTTTCCTTTTCTCCAGTCGGCACTTCTCCTAGGGCATATTCCCTTTGTTCCAAGGTTTTCTCCTTCCCTCCATTCGGGTTACCACAAGTTGTACAATGCAAGTTACTAGCCTTGTTATTGCTCACACAATACCCACAAACCCAATCCGCCCCTTGATGCGCTTCTTGGATACGATCTTCATCCGTTACAATTTCTGCATCTTCCGGCAAGTAAAAAACCACCTCTTTCGGCCTAGTCGCCCCACACTGAGAACAGTGTGTAGAAGGCCCCAAATTCCCAGAATGTCCACAACGATTACAATCCCAACGCCCTACTCGTATCGCCATAATTCAATTTTGTTTTTAGTTTTTTTAAGTTCCCGTAATTTAATCAAAAATATTCAAATGGAAGAAATAGAACTACAGGTAATTTTGTTGAGAATGGTTGAAGGTGGAGGGAAGATGGCAAGTGGATAATGGTTTTCTCTATGAAATCATGAAGGCTAGGGGGCTACACAAAAGTATTCATTTATTCGGCCAGATTTTATTCCATTCTGTGTTAAAAATTGTCTTCCTTACTATGGCTAGGAGCGATATTTTTGCCTTGTCTGGCAAAAAATCAGACTCACCTAAATAATCAAATACTTTTGAACAATCCCACTAGGTTACCATATTGGCAGTTCAATAAAATTGTATTTTTCATTCAGTTCTTTTCTTTTATAATCTTTGAGATTTGACCAAAGTTTTTTCGGGGTAAAGGAAAATTCTATTTTGTAAACCAATACAAAAATAGCTTTAATTAACCATAAAACTACCCCAAATACTATAGCAATAGTTATATAAATATAAGGTTGATAGTCTATCCAGTTTTCTTTTAAAAACGGAAAAGCACAATAAATAAGTCCAAGAAATGCCAAGAAGAACAAAATGAAACCAAACAGCACAAAATTAGCAAAACGAACAGCATTGTTTTTTAATAAACGATCAAAATCTTTATAGTTTTTAAGCTTACTTATAGATTCTTTCACATAATTTGAATCCTCAATTAAATTTCTAAATTTGTAATCATTATTCCCCAGGCTATGAATAAGATTACGATCTTTATTTTTAAAGTCTGGGGCTTTAATCATATCGAATGTATAGATATTCGTAAAACCATGTCCTAAGCAAATAAATAAAATATCAACAAGAAGGAATTTCCTTTCACCAGAAACATCAAAAATACAACGAGGTGATTTTTCACTATTTAAACTATGAATCTTTATGATTTCATCAATTTTTTGTGCCAAATTATCATATGTTATAGTTGTAAACGAAATTTCCTTGTTTTTTATTCTAGAGGAATAGTATAATTGCTTCTCGTCATTCTTCAATTCAACCTTTCTTAATTGATTATTGGCACTCTCAGTTTGGTATACTCCCGAAGCAAGATGTCCTAAAACATTAATTATTTTCTCTTGTGTATTTTTGTAGGATTCTTTACGCTTTTCCTCTTCTTGTTTATTTTCAAATATTACAACCAGTTCGACTCTTTTAGATTGAAATCCTTCATCATTAGCACAATGAACTATTGGATTTATATATACATCAGGATTTAGCGATGTCGAGAATATGTATAACTTCATAGCTCTAATACTTATAAACTTGGATAGATCTGGTTTTTACCAAATAATTTTGCTTTACTTAAATTATACATAGCTTCTTCTATAGTATTACCACGACCACAGCTAATTGTAGTTTTATCGAACATTGATGTATTGAAAATAGAGACTATTTCCCCCAATACATAATCGTTTTTATCATCAAAATAAATAAGCAGATCATCTCCACCTAAAATGAGAATTTCTACATTCTCATAATGATTAGAAAGATATTCTTTTATTTCCACAAAGGCCTTTTTCAGATCATCTGAAAAAACAACAGCTTCTTCAACTTTATTTTCGAGTAATAGTACCTGAATAATTTTGCCAATGTTGTCTCCGTCAAAAAATGCATACATCAATAAAAAACTTGAGCGTTCTTAAAAAATATACTTGTCCCTAAGGACTAGGTATCATCGGGTAGTTCTTCTATTAAATCAAAGAATGATACTTCTAAAGCCTTTGCGATTTTTTCTAAATTCTTGATACTTGGAATTTCGTCTCTGTTTGCTACCCAACGGGAAACAGTGCTTTTATTTACTCCTAAAGCATCTATCAAGAATTTATTATTTTTCTCTTTATCTGCTAAGACCTTCCTTATTTTATTCTTAAGCATATCCAAAGTTAATGAGTAATATGACAATTGAAAAGTAATTGCGTTTAAGCAAAAACTTTATCCTACAAAATCAGTAAT
>JAHDHB010000053.1:13129-19398 GCA_020631545.1 Saprospiraceae bacterium
AGTGGACAAAAACGACAAATTCAGCTATTTTTGTTTCAAAAAAAAATAGCTCATGCACCATCAAATTAGATAGTACAAATAAAAAAATTATCGTCCTCTTTTACCTCTACATTAGAGTTTCGGATTCTAAAATTCACAATAAACTTTTAGCCTGTAAAAAAAGGCAAACACAAGAAAATCACAAGCAATGATTATCCAATTCATAGTACATTAAATCTTCATCGTCGTTGGGGATTCGGATGATTTTGATGAATTTTAGGCCCAGTTTTACTAGTAGTTTTTGGGAGGCGAGGTTGGTTTGAGTGGTGATTGCACAGAGTTTGGAGATGCCGAATTCTTGGAAAGCAGCCTCTTTGATTTTGTTGGCCGCTTCGAAGGCGTAGCCTTGCTTTTCGTGCTCAGGAAGGAAGGCAAAACCGATGTCGATGCCTTGAAGTCCTTCCCTATCGTAGAGGCCGCAGGAACCTAGAATGACCTTGTCTGCTTTGCGTATAACGGTGTAATTCGAATACCCGAGCTTTTCTAGCTGGGGTGTGATTTTAGTTTGGATATAGATTTTTGCTTCTTCTAGTGTTTTTACGTTTCTGTCGCCAATGTTTTCTAGCCATTTTGGGGAGTTGAGCAAGGCCAAGATGAAGGAGGCTTCGTCTTCGGTGGTGGGTTTTAGGTAGAGGCGTTCTGTTTCGAAAGTTTTATAGTTTTCCATTTCCTTAGGTTTGTGTTCTTCTCAAGTCATCGGTTGGAAACCAAGCGTAGAAGTCTCCACGCCTTCAACTGATGACGGATACGATGCCTATTCTAAAAATGGCCTTTTTCGGTCAGATACTATTGATTTAATTTTTCCAACAAACTAGCGGCTTCTTCTTTATAAACAACGACTTTATTAGCTAAATGCGCTTTTAAAACGGCTTTAGTCTTGTCTATATCTTCCATGCCCAAGTAAGTCAGAGCGATGTACCAAGACGCTGGATTTTGGGTCGGGAGCAAAAGTTCGTTTTCTGCTAGTTGGTTGAAAATCAATAAAGCTTTATCCCATTGCTTTAATTTCAAATGACAAAAACCTTGACGCTCTAACCAATTCAATTGATCTAACTCTTCCGCTTGAGGCATTTGCTCTTCGGCTACTTTTAGCGCCTGTACAAAATCGCCATTTTCAAATAGCTCTACGAAATTCTCTTTAGAGGAACGGACATCCAAATTAGAGATACGCTCTTGGAAAATTTCATTAGAAGCTTCCGCATAAAGCGCCGTGTTACTAGGCTGTTTCCAAAGCAAAAAGGTAGCGAAGGCCACTAAAAGTATCGCCGCAGCGACTGCCATAAACCGACGTAAATTAAGTACTTTACTTTGTTTTAACTCGGGTGAAGTCTTTTTTTTAGCCCTTAGCTCTGCCATTAACTCCTGCTTCCATTCTGCCTCATCCAACTCCTTCACTTCTTGTTTGATAATCAAAGATTTGGCAAACTCCAATCCAAACGCCTTATCCGTTTCAAGACGTTTATCTACTTGAATTTTTTCCTCTTCATTTAGGTTCCCTGCAAGATAATTCTCTGCAATTGTATAGGTAGATTTCTTATCCATATCCCAAGATTATTGAAGTAAATTTTATAATAATTCATTACTAATCAAATCGTTGTCCAGCAATTTTGCTACACACCGACTCTTCGTCATTCTTACAGACTGGGCATTTTTATACCCTAGTATATCGGCAATTTCAGCAGCCGAATAGCCTCTGCTCGATCTTTTCAAAATAGCAAGGCATTTTTCACCGAGTTTGGTAAAACCAATTTTCACATTTTCCACCAATTCCTTTTGAATGATGGTTTTAAGCGCATTATTAGCGTTATTAGATAAATGCAACCAATTGTCGATCCATTCGGTATGCTGATGTATCTGTGCCTTATTAGTCGTTTTTTTTCGGACAGCGTCAACACATTTCTTAGAAAAAATACCATAAAAAAAAGTCTTTAATGTCGCATCGCCTCTAAATGAGCCTTCTATAATCTGCTTTACCAATACCATAAAGGCATCGCAATAAGCACTTTCCCTTTCCATTTCATCCAGAGGATATCGAGCATTTGCTTGCTCTATGAAATATTGATAGTCTGAAAATAATTGGGTTTCGAATTTTCTACGCTTTATACCTCCTTCTTGGATACCTTGGATAATCGAAAGGTCAGTTGTTTTCATACTAGGGCACTCTTTAATATTATGGATTAGTAATAAGGGGCAAATATAATGCATTTATTTTAGAACTGGCGTTGTGTCTAACCAAGAAAAGCAGACAAAATCTAAGGAGTAAACCATGAAGTACCTCTGCGGGGGGATATTGTGGGATAGCGGATGTGCTGCGTGACCACTAGGACAAAAGCTACAAATTTAATTTTCTGTCGAAATATGCAGGTGTTTTGCCAAAGGTATAAATCGTATGTTTTCAAAAATTCCTACTTTTCAGCCACGCCCCACAGCGTCCAGACGGCAGCATTCTCACACTTTCTTGGCTTAAGTTGATGGCTATGGGTTTCAACCCCTTGGTTCGTAAAATAAGCCACCAAGTTTTGCCCAAAATAGGCAAGAGAGCACTCCTTAGTTACTAAAAACATGTTTTTTATGTCAAACCGAGAATTGCTGGGGCTTAGAGGAACGACACTCGAATGCACATGTATTATAATCTTCTAGAACAAGCCCGCCCCTACCCCACAATTTCATTCTATTTAGTTCCCTAAAGCCAAAATGACGAAAAATGGCTATTGCAGGAAAATCAAAAAGGAATTAACTTTGCTATTGCCAATACTCACCTTTAACAAAAACAATGCGCTCACAATTATGATTTAATTAACACGAAACTGCATAATAAAATAAACTTAGCCCTTCACGCTCCTAAACCTTTTTAATTTTCCATAAAAAAACAAGAAAAAAACAGACCAACGTAAGCCGCTACAAATCAACCACTTGAAACACAACCACACTTCGTATTTTTTCCCGAGACTCTAATTTTTTAAGTTTTTTCCATGAAAAGTGTATATGCCCCTCCCCTCTTTTACGACTAAGATAGCAACAAATCACTTGGGTACTTTTCGAAATTACATCTTTAATTTTCACCACAAAATTCATTCCTATGAAAACGCCATTCAATATTTCAAATTGTACAAATAGACTATTTCTAACTGCTAACAGTTTCAACTCTATACTTCCAATGTTCGGAAAATCATTTAGCTTACTAAGCCTTCTTAGCTTATTCGCTATCGGATTATCGACAACAACAATACAAGCAGCAGATGACGATGGAGGTTTTGTCGTCATGATTCAAGGACTTACCGATAAAGATATTATCGTAGAATTAAATCCTCAGAAAACAGGTTATAAAAACACCATCATTAATATCAGTATTTTGGCAGCAGATGGTACGCTTGTTTTCAAAGAAGAATCTACCGCTTCCTTGATTGATCTTTCTTCAATTTCTTTACCAGCAGGCAATTATACGATGAATTTGCAAGTAGAACAGTTCAGTGAAACCATAACTTTCATCAAGTAATTCGCCCTAAGCAGTCGTTCAACCCGCAAACTCCTACATCCCAAATCAACTTTCACTACACTTTTCTTATGCCATTCTTAAGCTTGATTTTTAGCAACCACTTTACATAAAAGTGCTGGGCATCCTTTGTCTTAAATCAACATTTTGAACGGCAATTATCAAAACTCAAGAGAATCAAACATTTCTCAGCCTTTCAAAGGCTCAAAGAACCTTGATTCCCTTGAGTTTTTTAGTAGAGGTACTAACTCATAAGTTAACAATAGTTTAAGCTAGGTATTTCATTATAAAGCTTCAATTTTTTCTTGCAACCAATTACGGCTTAAGACTCTTTCCATACTCAACAGTTTATTTTTCAAATCTTCATGTGTTATTTTTGCAAACTTACTACGTGATGCAAAAGGAAGTTGGTTCGCGATTTTTATAAAATTCAAGTTGTCTTCCCGCATTGGCGCACTAATAAAGCCCTGCTTATATTTTCGCTTAATGTATTGTTTGAAAGCCTCAGAGTTGGTTTCAATTTCTTTATACCCTTTTTCCTTTTTAGTTTCGTATAAGCTTTTTATAGTCAACAAATAAGCTCTAAAACCATAGGTAAAATCACCAAATTCCAGATAATTAAGGTTTAACAAGGCCTTAGCGAATTCACCTTCGCCAAAACAAAGAAAGGATTCGAATAGGTTCTTTACATTTTCTAGCTTATCCTCTCCTAGATCCAAATACGGTAAATATTTGCTAATAAAGATACGGATTCGTTCAAACTCTCCTAGGCTACAACCTATATCCACAATATTATTAAAATGAGAAGCGCCCATAATTCCTCCATCCATAACTAACTCCATTTCAAGCCCTTCAGCATACAACTCAAAGGCAACTCTTGCAATTTTACTAGGCTCTACGGCTAACCACGTCAAATTAATTAACAAAACAAACAAATGAAACTGTACTTCTTTGTTCATCAAGGGTATAAGCTCAAAGAAATTCTTTTTGACCTTGTTGTAGCCCTCTTCGGTAGTATCTTGTAATAAAGCAATGAATTGAAGATAAAGTTGCACTAATTCATTATTAGCAAAGGATTCCTTCCTTGCCATTGCTAAGACTTCCTCCAAGAAAAGCACCTCTCTTGTTTGCCCCCTAAACCGTTGAATAACGATAACTTGACAAGCATGATGCAACTTCGTCAATACATACCCGGTATCCAGATCACTATGAATTTTAGCTAAGGCACTCAGCGGATTCTTTTCTGCATATTTATTGGCACTAGGATAATAATATAAATCGTGCTGTAGCTGAACGATATTTTGGAAATAATAAAAATCTCTCGTAGTCGTTTTCTCCAAATTCCGCTGTTTCTGTGTTAAAGAAGCCAAATACAAATCACTTAAACGTCTCCTCCTTAAGGATTTACTTAAAACGGTTGCATTAAGCTCCTTTTCCAGTTTCAGTTCCTCTTGGACTAAAAAATCGCTTAGCAGGGCATACACTCCAGCAATCATCTGCCTCATTTTCAAACCATTGTAAGGTTTTTTAGGATACATTTTCTTGAATGCTTTTTCTCGCAAGCCATCATAATCCTCTATAGTTGTTCCTACAAGCTCCTTCCCAAGAAAATTGACCAACGTAATTAGCGGTTTTTGGGTATTATAAAGAGGGTAACTGATATACTTTTTAAAGTGATTTAGTTCTAGCTTGGTCAGCGAAGCGAATACAATAAACAACTTATTCCTTTTCATGGCTTGGTTTAGTTCTCTTTTTCTTGATATCGCTAAATTTAAACATTTGTGACGAATTATCTTGCTTTGTCGTACTCTTTTCTACAAAATTGACCCCTAATAATATTTTGGATGTCAGTTTGATAGTATAAAATGAAAAAAAGAAATAGCTAAATGGCAACCTGACGTTCTCCAGCTTTTGACCCTTTCCAGGGAAGGGGAAAGCCTGTACTTTTGTATTGTAAGTTATTTGAAACAGACACAAACAAGGTAAGACAAGCAACTGTCGAAGCCGTGTTCTTCAATTAACAAATACTGAGTTTACTCTGAAAAGTAGGAATTTATGAAAAAGATTTGTCGTTTTGGCGATTTTTTAACCCTATAAGGCTCATAAGAAGATATAAGCATAACGTAACGCTTTGGACGCAAAAGACTAATGAGGAGGTCTGCGACCTTTTTTAGCACATAAGCAATACGCTTTTTATGGCTGTGCCAACTTAGAATGTATGCCTCCCTCATGGCGTAAATTATTATTTGCTAGAAAATAATAAACATCATTCTTCTTAAATCTTACATCATATTTTGATAAGAAGGCTTTTTGGAGTGGACTCTGCTCTAATAAAGCATAACTCGTTATTTTTCAACCTTTAAAACCACCTTAAAATGTCTGAATTAACAAACCCCGGAAGCTACACGCCTTTTACTTGTATCAATAAAGAAGCAAAAAAAGCTTTCAATCAGGCTATTGCCGATCTTTCTGGCGTAGGATATGAGCCTTTTGCCGCTTCTTCTCAAGTCGTAGCTGGTACAAACTATCGCGTACTTTGCAATGCTACAGTAATGGTGCCTAATGCTGAACCTTATTTAGCTATGATCACTGTTTTCCAACCCTTATCTGAAGAAGGAAAAGCAGAAATCACTAACATCGAAAAGCTCTCCTAAAACCCCATAATACACAAGAGGATACCTTGTTATTAACCCAACGCACATAGGCCATGCCGCAAGTGTGCGTGCGGGCTTGAGTG
>JAHDHB010000054.1:0-4673 GCA_020631545.1 Saprospiraceae bacterium
AAAACTATGCTAAACATTGCGAATATATGCATTTACGAGCACATAAACTAATACTTCGCAACAAAAAAACACTACAAAACTACTGACTAACAAAACTTAAGACAACCGCACACCCACTAGACAAACAAACGTCTTCGCCCCCAGCACCACAAGTATACACGTAGTTTTGAACTATTCGGGATCTCCGAATAGTTCAAAACTATGTGTATACTTACTATAAAACAATTTAGCTAGCATTACTTTCCCTGCTATTGTTTAACGTTTTTTAGTGATAGTCTATACCAGATCAATTCCGATTCTTGAAGAAAGAACTGCATTTAAACTATCCTTCAGCCGGACAAATCCAAGAAAAATTCGCACACCAAACATCTAATCCTTCCAAACGACAAGATAGAAAATCAATAGCGTTTCATTAAACTATTTAGTCAAACATTTTAGTTTTACTATTTATATTTATTCTTTGTCATTTTTTGAGTTTTAAGTCGTCCATTTTGAATTATCTCATTCGATTTTTGCTAAAATGTGAGTTAATATTTGCACTTTTGTAGATTGAATACATTACAATAAATTAAAGAGAGTGCAGAATTTATTTCTCCATTTTTAAACTCAAAGGCGCTATGAAAATTTCTGATTTTGTTGAAGTAAAAAATACTCGACTTTCGGGTAGATACTCAAAGAACAAGGTCTGTATGGGGCATTTTATCGAAGATTACACTAGTGGCAAAGTTGACATTAATGTAAGTTTTGAAGAATTGCTTAAGCATAAGGACGATATTTTTGATTGGAGCTATGTTGGCCATCATTATAAGTTCTTCTTCTCTCGAATGATTCCTGAGGTGCTCATTCACTCTAAAAAGCAAGATGAACGTATTATCCGTGAGCATTACGACCACAAGAATGATTTATTCAATTGGTTTCTAGGGCCAAAGATGATTTACACCAGTTGCTATTTCACAGATGAAAGTGAATCTTTGGAAGATGCACAGGAGAATAAAATGAATCTTATTGCTCAAAAAATGCAATTGAAACCAGGCGAAAGTTTGTTGGATATTGGTTGTGGCTGGGGTACGCTAGTCGCGCATATGGCCAAGTATTATGGTGTAGAAACAACTGGAGTTACCATTGCACAGGCTGGTGCTGATTGGGGAAGACGCCAAATCAAGGAATATGGTGTTGAAGACAAAGCGAAGATTTGGGTAAAAGATTACCGTGATATTCCTCGTGATAAAAAATACGACAAGATTACCTGCTTAGAAATGGCGGAGCATGTTGGTATTAAATATTTCAAGAAGTTCATGAAGCAGTGCTACGATATGTTGGCAGATGATGGACTTTTCTATATCCAAATTGCTGCGCTACGTGAGCGTAGCCACTTGTTTGCGAAAAAAAATCGTGAAGACTTGGTTTGGGGCTTATTTATGAATGAGTACATCTTCTCTGGTGCTGATGCTAGTATGCCGCTTAACTGGGATTTAAAACGCATCGAAAAGGTTGGTTTTGAAGTACATAGTGTAGAGAATATCGGTATTCACTATTCTATTACGATTGATCGCTGGTACCAAAACTGGCTAAAAAACAAGGAAAAAGTACTTGAAAAATATGGCGAGCGTACGTTCCGTATTTACGAAATCTTCTTAGCTTGGTCTGTTGTTATTGCCCGCCACGGTGGTTCTACAGCTTACCAAATTGTCTGCCGTAAGAACTTAGACAATGCTAATCGTACACAGTTTATCGGTGCTACAAACATGGGGGAAACAAATTCCTTTAAGAAAACTGCGGATTTAATGATGTAGGAATTGACCTGCTTTATTTAAAAGTTATAAAAAATGGGTATCAAGTTTTTCTTGGTATCCATTTTTTTTGTGGAAGGATCGACCCCCAGTGATTATTAGCGTTTTACTAAACTAAAAATCCGATGAGAAACCATTCTTTCTCATCGGATTTTCATTAAAAAAGCCAAAAACATCCTTATTGTTATTGCTGTGCTTCAGCAAGGCTAATTTTTATCCCGTCTCTATAAGCTACAACGAAAGCATTGGCAACGCCTTCTATAGCAGCTATTTCTCGTGCTTCTTTCGCTTCCGCAAGAGAGAAGAAATCACCTAATAAGTAGATAGTGATGCCTTTTCCATTGTCCGTAAACGTTATTTTTCCTGTTTTTTTCAAAGAAGGACTGAAGGTAACCGCATCAGGATTACTATAGGCGCCCAACTGAACTTTGTACACAACATCCTTCTTAGGAACAGCCGTTGTTTCCTTCTCCTTGTCGGAAATGCTAAAAATAGCTTGTACAATAGGATTATCATCTTTTACTTGACGAATGAAAGCGTCTTTAAATCCTCTCTTTTTCACCATACTTAGGGCATCATCCGCTTCATTTTTTGACTTGAATGCACCTACTTTATAGTAATGCAAATCACCTTTTTGATCGCTATAGACCATGCCTACATCTCCTAAAACTTTCATTTTCTTAGCATTGGGCTGAGAGAAAACACCAATCTGAATTTCATAGATTTCCTTGGTAGCCGTTTTTGGATTTGGGCTCGTTTTTTCAGCAGGAACAGCGGCTGTTTCTTTTACCTTAGCAGGACTTTTGGCTTCTTTTTCTTCCTTTAGTCCTTTGGCTGACCAGTCAGAAGAAGCGAAAGAAGGCATCGTTTTAGACATATCAGCAGCTATTAAAGTAGGGCTTTGCTCCATCTTCATCTCAGAAATAGGCGACGATTTTACTTGTACTG
This sequence comes from Saprospiraceae bacterium, assembly GCA_020631545.1. Taxonomy (GTDB): domain Bacteria; phylum Bacteroidota; class Bacteroidia; order Chitinophagales; family Saprospiraceae; genus JAHDHB01. Next base: position 2,739 of record JAHDHB010000054.1, read on the forward strand.
TACCTAGAAGGCTAGATTCAATTTGGCTCTCGGTGTTGATGTCTCGTTTTTTATTCAAGAACCCCGCTTTGCTGTAAAGAACTGCATATTCATTGCTAGGCTTCAAGGGGAGCGAATACCGCCCTTTGTCGTCCGTAGTCGCTTTCGTGATTTTCCCTGTTTTTCTATCGCCTAGTTTTACAGTGACACCTTGCAATGGTTTTCCAGCTATATCTTTCACGATACCGACATAATACGTCCCCATTTCCTCCAACTTAATGGTCATTTGCTTACGTTTCAAGTCGTTAGCCGATATCGTAAGTTCTTTTTGTTGGTAACCAATTCGAAGTACTTTTGCATTACATTGCTTTTCTAAAATCGCAGGAATGCTTGCTATACCTCTTTGGTCGGTTTTGTGAACGCCAAGGCCACAACTAGAGAGATCAATCATCACATCTTTAAGCGGTTGTTCGCTTTCACTATTGATGACATTGACTTTAAAAGCCAACTGCATTTTTGCTTTGCTTACCTTGAATAAATCTTCTTTTCCTAATCCACCACTACGATTTGAGATAAAGAATCCCATTAACAAATGATCGCTATAGATGAAATCGTAATCATGTCCAGCAGAATTGATTTTTGAACCCAAATTGCTGATTTCCGACCAATTACTTCCATTTTTCTCTGTTTGAAAAACATCCATACCACCAAAGCCGGTATGCCAATCCGAGGAGAAGTAAAGAGTATTTCCTGCAATACAAGGACTAATTTCATTGCCTTTACTATTGATTTTTGGCCCTAGATTGATAGGCGCAGCCCATTTCCCATTTTCTTGATGAGAACGGTAGATATCAAAACCTCCATAACCGCCTTCTCGATTAGAAGCGAAATAAAGTGTTTTACCATCGTCACTTAAATAAGGAAAACCATTAGAAGACTTCGCGTCATTGTAGGGAAAGGCAACGATATCTTCCCAATTATTTGGTGCAGTGGATTTTGCAAGGAAAATGTCCATTTTGGCACCACTTCCCGACACGGGGAGAATGCCGTTGGTAAAGTTGGCATTTGTTTTTACAAAAACCATCGTATTCGCATCATGGCTAAAACGCGCATAAGCTTGGTTGTTGCTTGCTTGAAGGCCTTCTCTTAGTAAAGTGGGAGGACTTACTTGTGTTTTAGAATTGATGCTACTGATAAAAACTTGGTGTGTCGAATTTTCGTTGAAACCTTGCCCTTCGCCACCAGCGCCATCTCTACGAAAAGAGGAAAATACTAGATTTTTTTCATAAAAAGCGGGTGCAAAATCAGCAAACGTGGAGTTTGTAGCTCGGAGGGAGACAAGATTGAAGGGGGAAGCTATCTTTTGGTTTCTTTCTGCATAATCACAACTGGCGGCAAAATGGCTGCCTACTTCTGGATTTGCTGCTTCGTATTGTTGAAATAAGCGTTTAGCTTCTTGGTAGCGGCCTAGTGATTGGAGTGTTTTGGCATGCCCCATGATATCAGCACCCGTTTTTTGAGGACTCATACTGATTTTTTGATACCAAGCCAAGGCATTTTCGAGTTGATTCGTTTTGCGGTAGCAGTTCGCCAATTTAGCCATGGCGACAAGATTTTTTTCATCTTTTTGGAGCGCCTTTTCATACTGAGTTATCGCTAGATCAAAAGCGTATAACTCATAAAATTTGTCTGCCTTCAAGAGGAAATCCTCTTGGGCGCTAAGGGAAGTTGCTCCTAGCCCGAATGCGACAACTAGTAGGAGCGAAATTATCCTATTCATCCTATAATATGTATTTAATAACGACAAAAAAACAATATCCGCACATCCCTATGCATTCTTTATTTCTTTGTCCTTACTCAGTTAATTGGTCATCCCAACAAGCGCCATTCTCATGCATGAAAAGCCTATCATTGGTCAAACACAACAAATATAACGACTCTATTACTAAACTTATT
>JAHDHB010000054.1:4683-9580 GCA_020631545.1 Saprospiraceae bacterium
AAAAAAACCCGAACATCGTTTATTTATTTGTCCTTACTCAGTAAATTGGTCATCCCACGCCTTTCTCATAATAGCCTATCATTGGTCAAACACAACAAATATAACGACTCTATTACTAAACTTATTATCGAAGCTCATCGGAATTAGCGAATTCCGACTTTATTTTTTCTTAAAGCAAGCAATCTTTGATGCGTAAATATACTGTTTATATCCGTCCCTATCAAGGCTTTTTTAGTTTTTTGGGTAAGTTTTTAGTAAAAAGTAGTGCCATTAACTTCGAAAACATCATTTAACTTATTTTTCTTACTTGTAACGTGGCGAAGCTACTCCTGTGTAGAGGGTAGAGAGTAGAGGGTAGAGGGCCAGACTATTAATTTTTCTTCGAAAAATCGACAGATTAATGACGGTTAATCTCTCTACCCTCTACTAGAAGCCTTTTTCTTCTTCCTTTATTTATTCCATTTTCCTGTACGTGTTTGAATACTTTCGAGTGTCTTTTTAACGTTTGAAGTAATAGACTACTCCGAATAGGTTCTTTTTCAAAATACGATGCAAGGTTTAAGAAGCATGATTTTTATTATTTACTAACAATCAATATTTTACGCAACAAGGATTTCATACATCTTACCTCATAAATCGTATTTTTTCATTAATTCATTCTTTTCGGAGTAGCTTCTAAAGTTATTTTGTCATCACGATAATTCTTATTGAAATGTACCTTTCAAGATTCTTCCTGCCACTTCTTATCTTTTTTTCTTGTGCTGCTTGCAATAAAGACAAAACGCCTACGGTTATAGAACCGGGCAATGATCCAAATTTTACGATTGTAGCACATACAGATGCTGGATATACCAATACCAATAGGAAGGTAGTGGTCTTCGACATTCCTATTTATGCTTATGCTGAGGTCGAAGATAGCAAGCTTTTACATGCTGCCAATATAATGGCTCAATACCTTGATAATGATGAAGATGGTATTGTAGATAATGCAACCCTATTAGAGACTTTGACGAGCAATAATGCGGCATTGTTCATGTGGAAAAGGGAATCGCAAATAAATATTAATGCTCAAGATTTAGGTAATGATGAGACGATTCCTGCTTGGCATACCAATGGTCAAACAGGTCGATTTGATGCCGCACTGGAAGAGGTTTTTCATGTGATTACGCATTCTGGATATGCTAAGGCTTATCCCACTGTTTTTGGCGAAAATGCTGGGACTACGCTTACTGACGCTATGGATATTGCTAGAGGTGGACGTTTTACTTCAATCCCGAATCCATATCCTGCTGACGCTTGGTATACCTATGATGATGAGACTTGTACTTATGATTGTATGGCAGCAGAATATATTTATTGGGCCATGACTTCGATCTTAGGAGCGCAGTCGAATCGCTTAGATGAAATTGAACAGGAATGGCAATTGAATACCCTTGCAAAAGTTCAAGCACAGGATCCGGCTGTTTATGAATTATTGACGGATCCTCAATATAAATTCCCTACGGTTTTGCCTGATGGAACGTATCGACGGTAATTGTTAGCGGGGAATTAAAAAATTACCCGCTAACTATTTTTTCACCTAATACCTAAACAAAATTGAAACAGATTTCTCGAAATTTAATGCTGCTATTTCTAGTAGCAAGTCTCTCCTTTGCAAGTAGTTGCAAAAAAGATAGTATTGCGCCTAATGACTATGGGCCATTTTCTTCTCAAGATGAAACGACAGCCATCATGAATGGCGATATAGGCTCGAATACTCCACAGCATTGGGATAATTTTATAGCGGCTTATCCGAATACCGAAAGAATGTTGATGAAGGATTGCCCAGGATCAAGCGACGATGAGGCCAATGTAGTGGCAGCGCGAAAAATCAGAGCACAAAACATCGCAATCCATCTTCCTGCGGAAGCGATTATTGCTTCCGGAGCTGTTGACTTATTCTTAGCTGGTACGACTCGAACAAGGGACGCTGGAAGTCAAATTGGAGTACACGCTTGGTCGGATGGAAACCAAGAAGCTACGGATTTCCCTGTTGGTGATGCTAACCATGATCTATATATCGACTATTATAAGGAAATGGGCTTTTCACAAGCCGATGCGGAAGCCTTTTATTACTTTACGATTAATGCAGCGCCTTCAAGGGATATTCATTGGATGACAGATGCTGAAATTGACCAATATAAGTTGTTGACGCCTTAAAACTAAACTAAGAGAAGTACGAAGTTCGACCTTTCTGGTTGGCAGGGCTAGAGGGAAACAAAAAAGAAAGGTTTAAGTTGAGACAACGCACTTTACTTAAACCTTCTTTTTCTTTCGTTTTTTCGCCAAGAAAGTGTAGCCCAACCCAAGGATATGGCTGAGCTCAGGCCTAGCAGTATTAACTTCCTTTTCAAAACGGTAAAGCAAGCCGATTTCATGCCGTTTCTTAATGCGATAATCCGTACCAAAGCTGATACGATATTTGGTATACGCAAAGGGATCACCGAATTGCGTGTGAAAAAAAAGCTCCCCAGCTAATTTAGGGTCAAGTTGCCAGTTCTTTATATTATAATTAAGTGTGGTTCTGATTCTCGAATTCATATCCTGATTGAGTCCGTCAATCTCCAGTCTGTTTTGATACCGCAGCCTATTTTTGATCGTAAAACGTTTGATTTTAATCCGATGAGCCACATCAAATTGGAGGCGTAGGAGATTTTCGTACCCTTGTTTTTTCCCCACATTATCATTTTTGCCCGTATGTCTCAGGCCTAGGGCAAAATCTAGTTTCTTGGAAGGCTTGAAATTAAATTCTAATTGTGACAAATGTTGGTCTAAAATACTAGAGTTTTCCTTCAAGCGGACTTGCTCTTCAAATCCTATCGCCCATTTTTCCCCAAGATAAAACTTAACACCCAACGAGGACCAAGTCTCGAAGTTTTTGGGTTTCAGCACCTCACTTTGAGAATAAGCCGTAGAGGCAAGAAGAAAAGAAAAAATTACAACAATGTGACTTGGTTTCATACTCTTTTTTTTTATTAATAAGCAAAAATTATACCATTAAAGTCGCTAGCTTCATCACATGTTAGCATTCATGACTCTTCGTTTCAAACTACAGTAAAACAGGACGGCGAAGCCATAGTAACTACCATTGCGACGACATCTTATTGCGTTGATTTTCAGCCACATAGACACATAGTTTTTAACGACATTAGCGTAAAAGGTTACATAGAGGACATAAGGAGGTCTTACGACCTTTTCACATAGGACCTCACCGTGAAAAACTGCACGAGCCTATTCTAAGTTAAATTTTTGTTTTTCAAGTAATTAGATTGTTTTTTATTTAAAAACTTTGCACAAAAAACAAACTTTCGGCGTTATGTGTACAAATAAATCTCAGAAAAAACGTTTTTTCACCATCCCTACAAGCAGAATTTAGAATACGGCAAATCAAAATCATCATTTCTGAGTAATTTTCAATAGCTACTTAATTTTTAATCGTAAATTTGCAGCATTATTGGAATTGCTAATCATAAAATTCAAATGAACAAAACAATCATATTATTCCTTGCTGTTATTTTTGCCATTAGTTGTGGAAAAAATCAGAATGAAGAAATTTTTCGTGCAGAAGTCAATGGAGAATCGTGGAAAGCGAGCAGGATTGTAACTCGCACAAATGACGTAGGAGAGGTAATTTCAATTGAAGGTTTTGGCCCCAATAATAGCCGTATGCTCTTTACGCTATTGGATATGGATCTAAATACTCCTTCTTCTGATTTTCCTGTAGATGCAGACGGGAACTCTATCGTCAGTAACATCCATTTGACGATTGTTCCTGATTTGGTTCAGATTCGTTACCATCTTGAAGTATTAGGCGCTTTAGCGGACGTGGATCGGGTTGTTTTTGAGCGTTCTGCGGATGGCGAGAACTTTACGGGCTTTCATCAAATTACCTTTGATGGTAGAAGTAGCTTTACGGAAAGTTGGGTAGACACCAATGACCAAGTATCTAGCAATGACTATGTCGTATACCGCTATAAATTGATTTACAATACCAATCAAGCATGGTATTCTTCCGTACAATTGGGGACAACGTCTTTCCGTGGAGAATTTGATAATGGTTTGACAGAAAACCAAGAAACCGGCGAATTTACCTTAACTCAATATGACAGAAATAAAAGACTCCTAAGCGGTGAATTTTCTTTTGATACGGCTACTGATCAAATTCGAAATGGAGAACTGATTGATATTTCTTACTAGTCACATATCAAGTAGCTTTTAACTTAGGACACTAAGAAGCTTAGGCGTAAAACACTTAGCCTAAACTAACTACTCCTTGACACAACACTAGCATAGAGCTACAAATGTCGTGTTAGACTACAACCAATATTCTACAAGGAATAGGGTTTAGCCTAACACGACATTTTTTGTATAAATATCCAACGATTTTCGGTAAAAAGCCAACTCGTCAACAACAGTTTGGCCATCGTCGAATTAACCGTTATTTCCTTGAAAAATAAGAAACATTAAAACCATCATTACTAGCGTAACGATCAAAACAATCTTTAAAAGTTTCTTTCCTTCTTCTGGATTCTCTTTGGCTTTTCTGGGGGTAGCTACAGTTCCTCTGTTCTTCTTACGTGATTTTGATTTAGCCATAAGTTTCCGTATTCTGATTAGTTATGAGAATAAAAGTTTGGACAGGCTAATTTATGAATAATTTTATTCTTACCAAAACATAATTTACCATAGCTGCCTCTAAAAAGCATAGAATTACGACGCCAAATTAATCATACAATTCAACCAAACGATATAAACTACTAGAATACAAACTATTACTCCATTTTTTATTTCTTACTTGTTCTTAAAAAAAATATACCGTGACAAGATTTTTTAGTCAGTTTTCATTTTTGCACAAACA
>JAHDHB010000054.1:9680-19255 GCA_020631545.1 Saprospiraceae bacterium
AAAAAAAATATACCGTGACAAGATTTTTTAGTCAGTTTTCATTTTTGCACAAACAACAAACCAAGCATACTCTTTTTTCAAAATCAAACCCTTAAAAATTCTTAGAATTTGGCCAGCCGATAATCTACCCAATCTATAATATCAAAAGCGGTATAAATAACTCGTTCTGAATGAATATGACGGATGTCAGCTATTTTTTGTTTAAAATCAAAGAATTTTGTTCTTTCATTTCGTTTGTTGGTCGTTTGCTTAGAAAGCGACTTTACAAAACTAAGAACAGCCTCTTCGAAAGGAAAAATACGTTCTTTCTTTTTTAAGTATTGATAAGTCGACCTCCAAACATAGTCTAAATGCTGATTTTTCCCTTGATAAATCTCATAATACGCCAGTAAATTCAACAAGCGAGCTAAACACTGATTATCAATATTCAATTCCTTAGAAGGATGATTGATAATCAAATTAAACCAATCAATGGTTTTATCAAATTGAAATGCAAAAAAACTAGTTATCCCAAGGTTAAAATAAAGGCCGAGCAAGTGATGTTTAGGTATTTCGCTCTTACTACAGTCAAGAAACTGCCTGCACTCCTCCATTTTTGCCAAGCCCAAATCAAACTGTTTAGTTTTGTTGTAGTAATTGTACAACATACTATAATAAACCGTTTTTTGATAAATTTTGTCTCCGACCTTAGTAGGAGTTAATGCACGGAGCACTTCAATATTTTCATAAAAAGTCGCAGTTTCGCACAATTCTAAGTTAATAATCAACAAATTATTCAAAATAGAAATATACCTATTCATTTTCTCAGGTAAGAGTTTGGGCAAATCTTTTTCCCAAATTTCTTTCATCCGTAAGATAGCAGGTTTAGCTCCCTTAAAATCCCACTTGGAGAAGGCATAGGTAGCCTTTACATAATTGTATTTCAACTTTGCCTTAGCACTCAGCGCCTTTTCTTCATCTTCCATCAATGGAGACTTTAAAATTTCTCTCAAAACATCCTTCCCTATTTTTTCTTCACGAGCAATACCCTGTGCCCTAAAGAGTTCCATTAATTCACAATGGAGCATTTCGTATCTAAGGAGATTATTCAATTTACGAAGAACCTCTTCTTTTTCCTTAAGGAGTTGAATATTCGGAATGGCATCTACAGTATCTTGCTGAATCCTATACAGCTCAATTAGGATACTAAAATCTTCTATAGCCCTTGCTTTCCGAATGGTTGATTTTATCAATTTACGAGCTTGAATAAGCAAGTTTTTCTTTTTTAGCACCTCTATTTGTGCAATATTGTTCCTAATCTCAATCGTTGTTGTCTTTGCGTAATGGAACTCCGTCAGACTTCTAAGAATAAGCCGATATAAATAGTTTTTTGAGACAGAAAGCTGCTTAGAAAAGGTGGCATCTTCAAATTTTTTCTTTAAAGCAGCTTCATCATATTTTTGTTGTACTTCAATGGCTTCAAACAGCCTAATATAGTTGTTTTTACCTTTGATAACATGTCGTTTAGCCTGCATCTTGAAATAGCGTTTCTCAGAGGCAGACATTGACTTTATTAATTCAAATATGAAATTAGAAGGCTTCAATTTTTACGTTTTTGATAAAATTTTACCAGCTACAATGCTAATAATAAAAACATTTGTTTACCAAAATAATACTATTTGTGATTATCTTTGTCAAAAGCACTACAATTTTTGCACTTGCCCCCTCTGTAAAAACATCAAGAGTTTAGAAGTTCCAACACTATGAAGATGCCTAGTGCGTCTCATTATTGCAATCCTGTTCGTTCAGGATTGCTTTTTATTTTTAGCTCAACATCATACGCGTAAAACTGAATACGAAAGGATAAACCTAATGGAGGCATACTGTATTTTCTAAATCATCTTCCTTTCCATAGTAGTGTCAATCCATTTTTTATCCATTAAGTTAGGGAATCCAAAGTCATAATTAGCCAATATGAAAACGCCCAACAAACATCATAAATCTGCCAAAACTGAAAAAACGAAGCAAAAACATTAGCAAATTTGATATTTTATCCTTATTTCTTTTGTTTTTATTAAGCATAAATATTTTTTAGTATCTTGCAGCACACACGACCATTTGGTTTTTAAAGGACAACCAATTCAATTTTTCATTCATGAATGTTTTAGAAGGAATTAAGGTTCTAGATTTCACAAGACTCCTCCCTGGCCCCGTAGCCACTCATTTATTAGCTCAAGCTGGAGCAGAAGTCACAAAGGTAGAACACCCTAAAAGACAAGACTTTGCCAAGCACACTATGCCTTTCATCGAAGGGCAAGCAACCTTATATGAAGCCTTAAACCATCGTAAAAAGGTGGTTTCTATTGATTACAATACCGCTGTAGGACACAGCAAAATTTTAGCCTTGGTCAAGGAAGCCGATATCATTATTGAACAATTTCGCCCTGGCGTGATGGAGGCTTGGGGCTTAGGGTTCAAGACCTTAAAACGATTTAATCAAAAAATAGTATATATTTCCTTGACAGGGTATGGCCAAACGGGTCCCTTAGCCAACCAAGCAGGGCATGACCTCAACTACTTGGCCAATTCAGGCATCCTAAGCCTCAATCGTGATGAACAAGGAAAACCCGTCATCCCTGGTATACAAATAGCCGATATTGGTGGAGGTGCATATATGGCCTATGCTGCTTGTATGATGGGCTTATTCCACAAAGAGCGCACAAAACAAGCCATTTATATGGATGTAGCTATGCTTGATGGCTTGATTCCTTTACTTTCTATTCCCATCACACAACAGTGGGGAGGCTTAGCCCCTAATATTGCCAAAGTTTTACATGGTGGTTTAGTTAACTATAATGTCTACCAATGTAAAGACGATAAATGGATTGCCCTGGGGGCTTTAGAACTTAAGTTCTGGAACAATTTCTGTGAACTCGTTGAAAAAATGGATTGGAAAAAAGACGATGTACTAGCCTTATCGGTACACATTTTCCCAAAGAAAGAAATAGAGGAATTATTTCTTAGCAAAACAAGGAAAGAATGGATAGAACTCACTCAGGAGCAAGATGTTTGCCTATCTCCTATCCTTGAACTTGAAGAGCTAGAACAACAAGAACAACTTAAAGCACGCCAAGCATTCACCCAATTCAAAACTCCTAAAGGGACAAGCATGAAAGGGCTTGGATTCCCTTTAAAAGTAAAATCTTAAATTACTCGTAGTAGGGAAATATGAACTATTTCCCCTACTACACTCCTTCTCCTTTTCGTCATCTTTTAGCAATTTTACAAATAAATACTAGTAAATCTTCATTAAAATGATAATTTGAATTAACTTAGTGTTAAGAAAACACTATTGTTTTGTGAAGGAATGTTTTGAAAATCGAATATTCTTTAGAAAATCGAATAACAATACATTACTTTTTTATTAACTTGCGCTAACGGTAAAATATAAAATTACTAGATATGAAAACAAACTCCATCATGAGGCTCTTTTTGGTGCTGGTTTTATTATTAGGTACAGCAAGCATTTACGCTCAGTTTACAGTAAACGGTAAGGTCTTAGATGATAAAACAGGAGAGCCCCTTTCCTTCGCTAATGTAGTAGTAGTGGGGACTACGGTAGGTGTTACTACTGATTTAGAAGGCGCTTTTACCCTGAAAGTACCTGAAGGAAGCACCCAATTATCCGTCAGCTATATCGGTTATACAGATAAAACCGTCGATATTGGCGAACAACGTGATTTCACCATCCGAATGGGAAGTGGTGAAACGCTTGAAACAGTCCTTCTTATAGGATATGCCCCAATAGAAAAATCAGATAAAACAGGCGCAGTTGTAAAAGTAGATGCTGATGAACTAAACAAAGGTCGATTAAGTGATCCCATTCAAGCCCTACAAGGAAAAGCTCCTGGGGTGAATGTCTCCAAGCAAGGAGGAGACCCCAATGCAGGTTTCTCTGTAAATATCCGTGGTGCTGTTGGTTTTCAATCAGGTTCTGGCCCTCTTTACGTAGTCGATGGTGTGCCAGGCGTTGACCCAACGACCTTAAATCCAGAGGATATTGAATCCATCGATATTCTAAAAGATGCTTCCTCCGCTGCCATTTATGGTTCGAGAGGTTCTAATGGTGTCGTTATCATCACCACCAAAGGTTCTAATCTTTCTGCTTCTAAAGAACCCATCAGTACCGTTGAATATACGGGCTTTGTCTCTATTGATAATGTAGCTAGACGCAATGACCTACTTTCGGCTCAGCAAGTTCGAGATTTTGCAGCATCGACAGGAGCCACTTTTATAGACAATGGTGCGAATGTAGATTGGCAAGATGAAATCTACCGTACGGGGATTTCCCAAAACCATACGCTAGCATTTGGTGGAAACACTTCAAAATCAAGCTATCGCGCTTCTCTCTCTGCCAACCTTATCGAAGGTGTAATGGAAGGTTCTTCTAAAAACCGTTATATCGGTCGCTTGAATTTCTCCCAAAAGGTCTTAAAAGATCGCCTTACGCTCCAAGCACGTATTTCAGGAACCATCGAAAAGAATGACTACGTAAATTATGGTAATGGATTTAGTAACAACAATGTCCTTTACCAAACCATGCGTAGAGCCCCAACCGACCCCGTACGCAATCCTGATGGCTCTTTCTATGAGTCTGACCGTGCCTTCGGTTACATGAATCCCGTTGCAATAATCGAAGATATTCAAAACAAAAGAGATGCTAAGCGCTTACTAGGAAACTTCAGAGGAGAATTGAAGATAATTGAAGGCCTTACGGCTGCTGTAAACTTGGCCTATACAAGAAATGATGGAGAGAGTTTCTACTTCGAGCCTAGTTATACCGCTTCGAATACAACAGAAGGCTTTGGCCGTCGTTCTTACTCAAATGGTGAAACACAACTCATTGAGACGACGATTAATTATAGAAAAACACTCAAAGAAAAACATTCCCTTAACCTTCTAGGTGGTCATTCTTATCAAAAAGAAGATTATGATGGTTTTGCAGCACAAGGGAAAGATGCCCAGTCGGATCTCGTCACTTCCAACAATCTAGGCGCTTTACTTTTACTAGAGCCAGGCAGTATTTCTTCTTACAAAAATCAAAACCTCTTAGCCAGTTTCTTTGGCCGTGCTGTCTACGATTTTGATAAAAAATACTTTGTAACGGCTACGCTTCGTCGTGATGGTTCTTCCAAGTTTGGTCAAAATAATGAGTGGGGATGGTTCCCTTCTGCATCCGCAGGTTGGAATATCAAACGAGAAAACTTTATGAATAATGTGGAGTTTTTATCGCAACTTAAACTCCGCGTAGGTTATGGAATCACAGGAAACCAAGAAATTGGCAATCAGCTAGATGCTCCATACTACAGGCCTTCCGGTACGGCTATCAATCCTGAATCTGGAGAAACGGTCATTTCCTTCAATAATGATGGAGACATTAATCCGAATCCAGACTTAAAATGGGAGCAGAATGGAGAGTTGAATCTGGGCTTAGATTTTGGCTTCTTAGAGGATAAAATCTCCGGTTCTATTGAATATTACCGCAAAACGACAAAAGATTTAATTTACAAATATGAACTACCTGTTCCTCCTAATAAAAACAGGTTCATTTATGCCAATGCTGGTGTCATCGAGAACAGTGGTTTGGAATTTTCTATACAAGCATTCCTCTTGGATAAATCCAATTTGAAATGGAAAAGTATGCTGAACTTCTCAACTAATCAGCAAAAAACGAAGAAGTTATCGAATGACCTTTATGATTTAGATGAAATCAAGTCGCTTTATGTTTCTGGCCCAGGTTTAGTGGGTGGAGAAAACTGGACACAGATCATCCAACCTGGTGTAGAGATTGGTACTTTTTTTATGCCTGAATATGCAGGGCTTTCGGATGATGGCAACTTCCTGTTTTTCACGGAAGCGGGTGGAGTTACTAGAAATGAAGCACTTGCAGAAAGAAGATATGTTGGTAGCGCTCAACCCGATTTAATCTTAGGTTGGTCAAATTATTTCGACCTTTGGAAAGGTATTGATCTTAGTTTCTCGCTCCGATCTATCATTGGACACGACATCATGAACGTTACGCGTATGGTTTTCAGTAATCCTGCTGATTTACCAACCTTGAATGTTTTACAAGAAGGACTAGACGAATACAACAGAGGCTTAGTGAGCAATCCGATTATTAGTGATTATTACTTAGAAGATGCTTCTTTTGTAAAGTTGGACAATATAGCTCTAGGCTATACTTTAAAGCCTAAGAATACGGATGCCTTCCAAAGCATTCGCTTCTCTCTTACCGGTGCTAATTTATTCACCATCACAGGCTATTCAGGTGTAGATCCAGAGTTGAGCTATGGCGGTTTAGAATTTGGCTTAGACCAATACGATGTCTATCCAAAAACGAGGAGTTTTACCTTTGGGGTAAATGCAACATTTTAAAATCTTAAAATTCCATCAAAATGAAAAAAATAGCAATCTTTGCAACTATATTCCTCTTCACTTTTTCTTGTACCAAATTGGATGAGGAAATTTATGACGGCATTCCAGAGGACCAATTCCCTGAGAATGAAACACAAGCAGCTTTGGCCGTAGTTCCTACCTACAAGGAACTCGCTGACCTGATCGATGATGCGGGTTGGTGGTTTTGGGCTCAAGAAGTAACTAGTGACGAAATTGTTTTCCCGCAGCGCTTGGCGGATTGGGATGATGGCGGAAAATGGAAAGTATTGCACCAACATGCTTGGAATAACAATACCGATGCTGTCAATAGCATGTGGTCGCACATGTACGATGGTGTTTTTGAAGCCAACAAAGCCATTGATGAGTTACTACCGCTTGCTTCAGAGCCTTCTGCTCAAGTTACGATAGCAAAGCTAAAAGTCTTACGTGCTTTTTACTACTATCTTTTGATTGATAACTATGGTGATGTGCCTTATGTGACGGCTTTCTTCGAAGCTCCAGCGCAGCCAGAAAAGGCAGCAAGAGCCGATATTTTTGATGCCATTGTTTCCGAAGTTGAAGAGAGCTTGCCCTACTTGCCTTCCGTAGCGAACAATTTTGCAGTTTCTAAAGGCATGGCGTTTACCTTGTTAGCTAAGTTGTACTTAAATTCTGAAGTTTATACAGGCGTAGCACGATGGGCAGAGGCAGAAGCTTATACCGATAGCGTCATCCTTTCCAGCAGCTATATGCTAGAAGCAGAACCATTGGCACCTTTCGCTACGGATAATCAGAATTCTAGAGAAAATATCTTCACGATTCCTTTTGATGAAACCGATTTCAAAGGCTTTCGTCTACACATGAGAACCTTACATTACCTACACAATCAAACGTTTAATATGGCTGTAGGTACTTGGAATGGATTTGCTGCGGTAGAAGATCACTTCAATACCTTTTCTAACGATGATTTAAGAAAACAGGGGTTCCTTTATGGCCCACAGTTTGACAGCAATGGACAGCCTTTATTTGATGAAACGGCTGCTGCACCACTAGATATTAATCCTGAAATTCCAGCCTTAGTCATTGATGCTTCTTACTCCTTTGAGCAAATTCGAATGTCAGGAGCAAGGGTAGCTAAGTTTGAAATCAAAGCTGGTGCAACTGAAAACTTGGACAACGACTTCCCTCTTTTCCGCTATGCGGATGTACTGTTGATGAAAGCAGAAGCCATGATTCGACAAGGAGGAAATGGGGATGAGTTTGTGAATGAAATACGCACAAGAGCGGGGCTTTCGCCTTGGTCAGGTGTTACCTTAGATATGTTGTTGGAAGAAAGAGGTCGGGAGTTGTTCTGTGAAGGCCACAGAAGACAAGACCTTATCCGCTACGGCAAATTTGGCAATTCATGGTGGGAAAAGCCTTCTTCCTCTTCCGCTGAGGAGATTTTCCCTATCCCACAATGGGCCATCGATGCCAATCCTAATTTAATGTAAACGACTTTGGAAACCAAGCAAAAAAAGGTTTTCCTACAATATATGATTTAAGAGGTATGATTTTTGTCAGGCTTCAAGAGATAAAAATTGAGCCCCTTAAATACACTTAAATCGAACAATTTTAAACCACTTATTGGAACTATAAACAAAATTATAATTATGAACCGAATAATTTTTGGAGCAGCTAAATGGACAATGATGCTCGTAGCTGTTTTTGGTATCCTTTCTACCATGGGATGCAAGGACGATCCAGATGAGACACCTCTTGTAGAAGATGGTTTTTACATCATGGGATCAGCTACCAACTACGCTGATTTTAGTAATGACGCAACTTTCGCAATTACAAGAAACGAAGTTACCCAAGAAAATCGCAACGAATTAATGGAGATTTTCATTCCTATCAAAGGAGGTTCTGGTGGTTTCAGTATTGTTGAAGTGGCGGGTTCTGCTCAAACTACTTACGGTCCTTCTGCGGACTTCGCTAATGTAGATGGTGGTACAAACGAACAACCTAATGGAACTTTCCAACGTGGTGGTTTCTCTGAAAGCACAACGACTTTCACTGTTCCTTCTGATGGATTATACCATGTAATTATTGATACTGAGGTTAAAAAAGTTGTGGTAATGCCTGTTGAATACTGGGGTGTTATCGGTGGTGCTACGCCTGGCGGCTGGGGTTCTGACACACAGTTGGCTTCTAGCGGCTTCAACTTTGACCGTATGGACTTTTCTGCTTCTGATATCGCTATGACTTTAGGTGATTTCAAATTCCGCTACGGTGGTGGCTGGAAAATCGAAGTAGACACGGGCTATGTTGGGGACACTTTTACTGGAATCAAAGTTAATTCTAACGTAGGTGGTTCTGTAGCAGAGCTTATCCCTGGTGGAGATAACATCTCGAACACGGAAAGTGGTTACTACACTGCTACCATGACTTGGATTGCTGGTGAAGGCCTTTCTGCTACCGTAACAAGAACAGGCGATCTTCCTTCTGTTGATTGGACAGGCATCGAGCTTGGTCTTATTGGTGATGGATTGACTGTGAATGGTGCTGCTCACGATTGGGCGACTACGATTTACTTGAATGCTCCTACGGCTGCTGGTGCAGTATACACTTACCGTTTCAACGGTGTAACTGTAAACACTGCTGGTGGTGGTTTCAAAATCCGTGAAGGACAAACTTGGGATGACACTATCCTTGGATTCAACGAAGTTACAATGGACGGTGACGGCGCTGCTGATTTCGACACCAATGGTGACGGAAACTTCATTCCTCTAGTAGACGGTGCAAGCTACGATTTCACGCTAGTTATCGACGCTGCTACAGAAGTTTACACCCTTACAGCGACTAAGCTATAAGCGTAAACACGCAAATAAAGCTATAAAAAAGGATGTCAGTACGCTGGCATCCTTTTTTATTTGGTATTGCCAAAAATGGAGCGAGGGGACAATGCTGTTAAGTTAAGGGATTAAATTATTCTGCAATAGCGGTTTGTCTTAGGTGTTTTTGAGCTTATCTCCTAGATATTCTACCTCTCGTGTCAACTCACCCCCAACCCCCTCTCTCCAATCGTTGGGAAAAATCGGCAAACAAGTAGCCCATTTTTTCCCAACGCTTGCAAAGAGGGGGCTTTTCTCTGCAAATGCTTTTCGATTCTTTCTCCATGC
>JAHDHB010000055.1:0-18570 GCA_020631545.1 Saprospiraceae bacterium
AGGAATAGGATATATAGTAAAATTACAATAACTTATTTCTGAGCAGGTTCCATTTGTAATACTATAACTTAGCGTATAAGAGCCTGCTGCTAAAGTTGATAGGTCAATTTGATTAGAACCATTAACAAATGCTGCTGCACTTCCTCCCCAAACTCCTGTTGCTCCTGTGAAATTGAGATCTGATGGATTAAGCTCTGTAAGGCCTCCTTCACTTTCACAAGCAGAAGAGACGCAATCGAATGATGGCGCAGGCTTTGCATCTATGGTTATGGTAGATTGAGAAGGAGGATCTACGCATCCTGAACACTCGCAGGATGAATAGAAATTATAGACTCCAGGAATAGATGGATTCAAATCGCCTGTTGCAATAGGATCGAAAGTAGAATTCGTAGATAAAACAGTAGATAAGTCAGGATTTCCTGTTCCATCGTCTCCATACCACGCTATAGTTGCTGGTGTGACGGAAGGTGCCAAAGCAGCACAATCAAACGTAATGTCATCTATTGAAAAGGCATCCCATGTTGGGTCGCCTACCGTTACACTTATAATTAAAGAAGTAGCAGAAGTTGCTATTGCTGATGAGAAAGGAGCAGAAGTAAAAGTTCCATCTGATGTTACATCAACGTTTCCTACAACTGTAGAGGTTGTGCCATCAAATAATTCTAATTGAATTAATTCATTAGCTTCAGGGCCTGTACTACCTGCATTGGAGCCTGTACAACTGCTTTGGTTTGCTACGAAAGATATGGTATAGTTATCTGATGGGCAAGTAGGGAGACTAAGTCCCGTATAAGTAGCTTGATACGAACCCGCAGCTACACCAAATACGGCTGCTATAGTCCCATTACTATTACAGTTAGAGTTGGTAAATGCAACTGGATCTGTACCTGTGCTTGTCCATCCTCCACTTATATCTAGTGTCGCACCAGTAAAAGCTGGAGAACCTGGGTTATTACAGTCTGAACATGAGGCTGTTGTTAGTGCGGATGTCGCATTTTGGCAAACTATGTCCGTAACGATTGTTGGAGTACATTGTGCTTTTATATTGGCTTGGTTTATAAACGTAAACAATGCCAAAAGATAAAAGATAGTACCTAGTCGTTTTGTATTCATACTACATTGAGTGAAAAAGGATAAACTTATTTTTTCACACAAAGGAATGTTTTTTATTGGAGGTCCAAATTTGAATTCCATAGTTGAATTGGTTTTAGAATTCGAGCTCATATACTTAGGTTTAACTATATTCTTCTTTATCATTGGATTGAGGTTTTATTGGCCAAGATTACCAGCATTAGAATTACGGTTATCAATAACCGTAAAGGTGCAGGTTTGAGAACTGACACAACCATTTTCGGTGACGGTATAAATTAGGGTTAAAGGCGTTCCTGTTGGTAAGCTTAATGGATCGAAGGTTGCATTTCCATTAGGGCTTACATCGCCTACTATAAATGCTGCGGCAGAGCCGCTAAAGACTCCATTGGATGTATTTACAGTAGCAGGGTTGTTATCTGTTTGGCTACATGCATGATCGCCTGAGCAACGGTCAAGAGAAGCTGCTGGGCAAGTCAGTGCGGCAATAGGTACATTTTTGACAGTTATATTCACAATGTCAGAGGTTGCAAGACAAGGCCCTGCGCCATCTGGGTCTGCTGCTGTCCAAGTTAAAGGGACAGTACTTCCTTCTTCACTAATATCTGGAGTATATACTGCGGTGAGGCTGGTGGGGTCGTCGAAGCTACCAGCACCACCAGACCAAGTGCCACTAGTAGCTGTTCCTCCTATAGTGGCTGAGAGTTGTGCAGTTGAGTTTCCACAAATAGTTTGATCCATACCTGCGTTTGCAGTAGGAGTTATCGTTCTTGTAATGATGACATCATCCGAAAAGACACAAGCGCCATTCGTTACCGTCCAAGTAAATGTAGCAGCACCAGCAGGTAGATTCGTGACTGCACTATTTGGATCAGTTGGGCTTACAATATTAGCCGAAGATGTCGTAGACCAAGTACCCATAGCTCCAGCTACAACTGGAGTATTTCCTGCAAGTGTTGCAGTCATAACACAAAGATCTTGATCGGATCCTGCATTAGCTGTAGGTGCTTCATCTATATCAAAGTTTATGGCAGTACGGCTACTTTCACAACCGCTTGCATCAAGACATGCTAAGTAATAGGTGTATGATCCAACGGTGC
The DNA here is from genome assembly GCA_020631545.1 of Saprospiraceae bacterium. Classification (GTDB taxonomy): domain Bacteria; phylum Bacteroidota; class Bacteroidia; order Chitinophagales; family Saprospiraceae; genus JAHDHB01. The sequence goes on from JAHDHB010000055.1 coordinate 2,190, forward strand.
CAGAGACAGAAGGCGTAAACGGTGTACCTGTTCCTTCTTCTGTAGCATCATTCATATTGGCAAACCAAGCGAAATCGGTACAACCTGCTCCTGTTGCAGTTAAGCTAACCGTTTCAGCTTCGCAGAAGGCATCTCCAGCTTCTGCACTACTTGCTGAGGATGGAAAGGTGAGTGTAAATGTACCAGCATAATCAGCACAATCAGGACAACCTGGTTGTGTAACTAAATATTCTACAACGAGGTCTGATTTATCACTTTGATCGGTTGCTGTAATGGAAACGGCATCATAAGGATCAAGGCTCGTATAGGTGGCTCCTCCATCCATAGAGTATAGTGCGACAGCTCCAGGGCCTGGAGCTGCTCCTGGGCTTAAGGCATCTCCCGCAAAAGCATTACAAGTAACATTTACTGTAGGATCACAGCCGCCTGTAGGTACTGTAAAGTCAGTACCTAATACCGCTGGAGTACAAGTTCTAACACCACATACTTGATTCGCTCCATTGGGATGAATAGCTGTGGTGACTGGACTGCTTGCAAAAGGTCCACCATTATTAGAGGTGGTGATGTTTACGTGCTTCACTATAGTGTGTTGCGGTTACAGCCAGGAGGGTGATTTTACTCTAAAGAGAATATAATTTACGACACCTTCTATGCCACCACTATTATCATTGTAGGAATCGTGAGCTAAAACTTGCCAAACTCCAGATGCTGGAGTTGTTGAGTTTATACCTCCTAAAGATTCGCTTCCAGTTACATTATTACATCCTGCTGTCGCTGTAGGAGCTCCAACACATGTTTCATCTCCTCCCACTCCTGCGGGAGCAGGACATGGAGGTGCATTTGTTAAGTTTACTTCATCACAGAATGGCCCTACAGCAAAGCCTCCTGGGCCTGTGGCTGATGCAACGGCTTCACAAATCCAACTTTGTCCAAAAGGAGGACCAGAGGCAAAGTGGACATCATATTCAACGGATTCTGCTAATGCACAGGGTGGTAAAGCACTAAGATCTAGTGAAGCGACTGCGGTTGTGCTAAGCGCATTATAATTTCCTACGACGGAAACACCTGTACCACAAGCAGCAGGATCCCCCAAAAGAATTTCTTGTTGTGTGATACACCACAATTTTGCTTCAAAAACTTGATCTTCGAAAGCACAAGCACCAGGATCAACATTATAGACAAGGTTATGGACATAGGTAGTAGCTGACGCATCATCTGCTGCAAAGGCTCCACCATATTGACCATCGGGGCCAAAAGTCGAAGCTCCGACAACATTTATAGGGGCACCGTTTAAATACCATTCTACATAAAAATCGACACCTTCAACCCCATAGCTTACATCTGCATTAAGGGTTACTGTATTTCCAAGGCAGTCATCTTGCAAAACAGTAACAGATTGCAAGCCAGGGCAGTTTGCACAGGCATAACCTGGAGAAAAAATATCTAGAATACAGGCAGAAACAAAGTCATCGCCAACAATATCGACATCAAAGCCACTTCCATCGGCTAGGCCAGATATCATAATTGTACCAGCAGCTACGGTATTGGGATCGTCTCCTCCCAGAGTTCCAGCACCATTGTTTGTTATGGCGTAAGTTCCAGCACCTTGACCACCTCCTGTATAAGTAACAAGTACATCATAAGTACCATCATTCCTAGAACAATCAAAGGTTGGAGGGTCAATAACTAAATCACAGGGAGGGGCTACCCAAAAAGGACTGACACATGGTTCTTCTATCGAAGTACAGCCTGCATTGACTGTAACATCATAGCATAATTCATAAGTCGTACTTGGGGATAGAGGCCCGAAAGGTGGTGGTATATCTGTAGGTGCATTTGGCCTAGGATTTGTAATAGGGAAAGATAAAGAAGGTACTGCTATACATCCTGCTGTGACTCTATAATTGCCTACGTTGGTGAAGTCGCAAGTCCCTGTACGCAAAGGATAACTAACGAAAAAACTAAGGTAGTTATCTACAAGAACAGCAGGGGTTGTTAAACTCGTACAGAAGGTTTCAGTACCCGCACCTGCTAGTGGCCGGACTTCCGCTGTACAGCCATTATTAGCTCCAACACCATCTGTATTTTCATAAGCTGTTACTTGATCTACAGCGAATCCAGTATTGTTACAAGTTGCAGCACCACAATTATCACAACCTACCAGCAGTTTTTGCGATAAGGTTGAGCTTTGATTATTCGTAATTGGCTTTACTTTTCCTATTCTTTCATTTATTTTAGAATAAGACTGACCATAAGAAGTTATCCCTCCAGTCAATAAGTATAAACAAAAAAGCAGCCATCTTATTTGCCTGATTTTCATAGGAAATAGGTTTTTAATAGAAGGTCAAGTATTGTACTTGCTTATATCGAATGAATATTGAACTTGATTTTTGGTTGAAATCATTTAAGATTCGAACAAAGTCAATACTATTGAAATAAAGCCAATTTACGCCTGAAATGAATGTTAATGCTCATCTTGTTTGGTATCCAGATTGTTAGGGAAACAAGGTGAAGTAAGTGATGGGAACCTAACATTTTATCTATTCTTGTAAGGACAAGATAAAACAAGTGGTAATGAGTAGTAAAAACATAGAACTCCCATTCGCCAAAATAGTATTGACGTTCGTTTGGAAAGGAAGATCCTTCTACTTGGTACATAGTTCTCCCACCTCTTCAATTTGGAAGAAAAATGATGTTACCTTAGAAAAAGTGTTTTTAGTCTAGCTCATAGATAAAGAACAAGTGTGTGGTCTTATTCTTTACATTTTGGTGTTTAGGTTACTTGAAAAATCAATTAAATCAGCCTCTAAAAAATCGTGTAATGGCTTTTAGCCACAAATAGCATTCTTGTTAGATTGGGAGTTTTAGCATCTTAGTTAAAGTAAAGTTAATAAAAACTATTAGAAAAACTATACTGATAAAATGTGGAATTCTACTGAGTGACGTAGTATACATTGAAATTAATCTAAATTTTTCTTTTTGAAAAAAAATAGAGAAATGTGACTCAGTTTGTTATGCTTCGATTGTGCCTTTTTTTCTTTTTTGGAAGATTTTTAAAAAAAATGTGACTATCAAAATATTTTTTTATAATGATAGGTGTTTTACTAGAAAAATATGTTTGTGACAAAAAAAACTTGCGATTTTATTACTCAATAAGAACGCCAGATCACAAATTTAATTTTCAGCTTCTAAAACTCCATTCATCATAAACATCATTATTTACATCAAAAGTATCTACCCATTCTAAGAAAAGTTGTCGGAAACTTTCAATTTCCCTTTGTAGGAGCTTTAAGTAATCATTATGTGTTAATTTTAGATGTTGACAGAGAGCTGTTTGACTGTATAATTCTCTAGCAGATAATTTGATTAAGGTGGCCATATCCATACGATGAGAAAAAATGTCTCCTCCTTCTGCATTCGCTATTTTGGCAGGAATTAAATGAGCATTTTCTAGCATTAGTTCGCCTATCATTTTGCTCTCAGAGGATTCTTTGAATGAGGCTGTTAATGCTTTGGTAATCTCAACGATTTCCATGCCTTTCTTAAAAACAGGTAGCTTGTGGTATTCTATCATCATCTTCCTAAGTTTCATTATCTATTTATAGCGTTTTTTAGGTGGATAGCTTCGAGGAGCTATAAGACAAAAAAAATCACTATAATATGCTTAGTTAAAAGCTCGTTGTGTGTTTTCCGTAAATTAAGACCTAAAGATATATAAATAGTCGTGGATGCTGTATGCAAGGACATCGCTCGAGAAAAAGCAATGTAATGCAAATTGTCAAGATATTTGGATTTTAACCTAAGTTTTCGGTTGTTTTCCATTTCATCCCAACTTATTTTTATCTTTGGCTTGCAAAGATTTGCTACATCTTTACCTATTACATTTGGTAAAAAGTATAGATAAGTAGCTAGCGTTGAATAAATGACGCTTTGGGGGTTAATGTTGCAGCTAATAATTATCCGATTTTTCTTCTATAAACAGAGTTGTAGAAAAATCCTTGTTCGAATAATAAGTAGTTTGGCTCAAAATGTCATTTCCTTACGATTTTATTTATTTAGCGACTTTAGCTAAATTGTGTTATCTTTTTTACGTTTTGAGACTAATCAAGTTTCATTGAGTACTACTTAATAATTCATCGAATTTGAAATAAATTTATTTTAGAGAGGACTTTTTTTATACCTTGCTCATAAGCTTGTGTTTAAGTACAAATTTTGAGTTAATAATAGTTATGGCACAAGCATGATTTTAGGCAAAATCTAGTACAAATCGTTCTTTAAACAGTAAAATGAGATTATTTTTTATACCTATACTTGTTTTTTTCTTTGCTGAGGATGTAATAAGCAATGACTCTATTGTTTTACCTATTACTGTTGTAAAAGAATCAAAAGTACATCTGATTTCTGCGGGGAAATCATGGGTAGATACGGCAACTTATCGCTCTACGGAACCCAAGAGATTGGATGACTGGCTGGAGCGTTCTACACCGATTTTTATAAAGAATTATGGAAGTGGAGCCTTGTCGACGTCTTCTTTTCGAGGGATGTCTGCTAGGCATACGACTATCTATTGGGAGGATATCCCGATAAATTCGCCGATGCTTGGTCAAGTGGATTTATCCTTGCTGCCAGTTAATTTTTTTAATGAGGTAAGTGTTGAGACAAGTCCTAGTAATTTAGATTTAGGTGCAGGAGGATTAGGGGGAGCGTTGAATTTAAAGCATAAAAAATCGACTGCAAATCCATTTCGCTTTTCTTTATTCCAAGGATTCAATAGTTGGGCTAATTATCAAGGCAATAGCAGCCTTGGTTTAGTACGTGGTTCATTTTCTGCTTCTAGTGATCTATCTTGGAGAATAGGAAAAAATAAATTTCAATACAGGGATAAAACTTCTGCGGGTAATCCCATATTAAGAGCTGAAGGGACGAACATTTTAGCGTATGGAATCAAGCAAGCGCTTACTTGGAGGATAAATCCTCGACATGAGGTAAGAGGTGAAGGGTGGTATCATTTTAGTGACAGGGGAATTTTATCTCCTCCCGCTAGTCAAAAAGATCGGTCGGCTCGTACTTTCCTACAATGGAGGTTTTTGGGTGACAAAAAGTCATTTTCTGTAAAAACTGCTTACTTATACGAACAGTTTATCTATCAAGAAGTAGCGGAAAGCCATGCTAAACGGTGGTATTCTCGTGCTGATTACACCCACTTTTTTAAACAGAACTTTAAGTTGACGGCAGGAGCCTCTTCTATATTTGATCGAGCAGAAGCTGATGGATATCGGAGTGGAGTAGCTCAGTATCAGGTTGATGCCTATGTAGGCGTTAATTATATTCTAAAGAATAGACTCAAGTTGAGTGGTTTATTTAGAGAGCGAATTATTGATGGGTATCTGTCGCCATTACATTTTCAATTTGATGCTTCTTATAAGATATTTAATAAAAATGAGTTTGTTTTACTAGGAGGATATTCACGAAATACAAGTGTACCGACCATCAATGATCGTTTCTGGAATCCAGGAGGAAATCCAGATTTGCAGCCTGAAAACTCTAATAATGGGGAGTTCGGTCTACGTTATTCAAAACAAATAGCTCGTAAAAGTGCTTATTCATTACTAGGAAAGACCTTTTATAATGTGGTGCAAAATTGGATTCAGTGGGTTCCTACTGTTGGATTTTGGGAACCCCAAAATCTTTTTAAAGTTCATTCCCGAGGGGTAGAATTTGGAACAATCTATACGCTTCATTTTTCAAAAATTCAGGTAGATTGGACTAATTTTTATAGTTTTACATCTGCTGTTAATCTTGGTGGAGCTAATAGTCAATCGAATGATAAAGGTAAGCAATTGATCTACACGCCAAGACATCAATGGAAAAGTAGGTTTTCGGTTGCTTTTAAGCAATGGAAATTAAGCTATTGGCAGCGTTTAGTAGGGCGGAATTTTACTTCAAGCGATAATCTTAATTCCTTGCCTACTTATTATATAGGTAATGTACGTTTGAGGTATCAATTTAAAAAGAAGGAATGGACGGGGAATGCCTTCCTTGGCATAGATAATATTTTTAACAAAGATTACCAAGTTGTTTTGGGCAGACCCATGCCGCTAAGAATGTTTGAAATGGGGTGTAGCTTTGATTTTAAAAAAAGAGGAAAGTAGTTAGGTGTTGAACTCTATGTACTTTACTTTGAAAAGTCGGAATTAATTAAAAAGTACGATTTATGATGTAAGATGATTGAAACGCTCATGGCGTAAATTATTTTTTGCTAGTAAATAAATAAACATCGTGCCTCTTAATTCTTACATCGTATTTTAAAGGTGAGCCTTTTCGGAGTGGACTCACTTATTTTATGAATTAAATATACCTTTGAATATATGGAATACGCTAATCTTAAGAGTGATACGGTCACTCGTCCTACAAAAGGAATGTTGGATGCCATGATGAACGCTAAAGTTGGTGATGATGTTTTTGGCTTGGATCCAACGGTAAATGCTTTGCAGGAAAAAGCTGCGAAGATGTTTGGTATGGAAGCGGCTGTTTATTGTCCATCTGGGACAATGACGAACCAAATTGCGATCAATGTACATACAGGGCGATTGGATGAATTGATTTGTGATAAGCTTTCTCATGTTTATAGAGCGGAGGTTGGTACATATGCGGCTTATTCGGGTGTTGCTGTCAAATTATTGGATGGAATAAATGGAAAAATTACAGCTTTGCAAGTAGCTGAATCGATTAATCCTACATTTGATTGGCTGCCGAATTCTTCTTTGGTAGTCTTAGAAAATACCGCGAATATTGGAGGCGGTAGCTATTATACAGTAGAGGAAATTAGACCAATAGCTGAGCTATGTAAGGAGAAAGGACTCAAGCTTCACTTAGATGGGGCAAGACTTTTTAATGCGCTAGTTGAATCGGGAGATGACCCTAAGGAAATCGGAAAGCTTTTCGATAGCATTTCCTTATGTCTTTCAAAAGGGCTTGGTGCGCCTGTAGGATCATTATTGTTAGGTAGTCAAAAAACGATAACACAAGCAAGGCGTGTTCGAAAATCAATGGGGGGCGGAATGCGACAAGCAGGCTTTATCGCTGCTGCGGGGATTTATGCCTTGGATCACCATATAGAACGGCTAAAGGAGGATCACCATAAAGCTAAGCGAATAGGGGAGGTGCTAGCGCAGAAGGATTATGTGGAGAATATTCGCCCTATTCAAACGAACATAGTCATTTTTGATGTGAAACCTCCTTTGACTAGTGAAAAATATATTGAGGACTTAGCGCAAAAAGGAATTTTAGCTTCTCCTTTTGGCCCGCAAACCATTCGTTTTGTTACTCATTTAGATTTTACGGAAGAAATGCTAGAAAAAACATTGGCAGCTATTTAAGGATGTTTAATTTGATGCATGAATTTTTGCCATAAAAAAAGGATAGAATACTTAGGGCAACTAAGTTTCTATCCTTTTTAGTTGTTTTTCAAATTTCTTAAGAAAAACTATAGATTTGTTTAGTGTTGTTGTTCTACGTTTAGCAATAGAAAAAATACACGTCGTTTATTTTTGATTTACTTTACAAGAAGTAAAACTAGCGTTATTTGCGCTCTCGATTTCGAGAAGAATCATCATTCACAGTGCCAAATACCATTTCCATATCCTTTTTAAGGGCTTGGTTGTTTGGATGCTTTGCAAAACCTTCATTTAAGATTTTGTGTGCATCTTCTTTGCTGTGATTAAGATTTGCCACATAGAGATAATGGTAAATCGAGGACAATTCCGTCTCGTACTCTTTTATAGTTTCTAAATAAGGAATAGCAGCCGTGGGCTCTCCTCCGTGAATAGCACTTACACTCATGGTATAAACGACATAAGGACTAATGTTTTCTGTCATCAGTTGAGCTTCTCCCGATTTGAAGGCTTTCCAAGCCATTTTATGTCGTAGTTTAGCTAGTGCTGGTTCCTTTTCTTTTTCTAGCCGTACAGCTTCGCGATGAAAATTAACAGCACAGGCATGTAATCCACGTCCGATTTCAACTTCTTGATCTTTTGTTTCGGATAATGCCAAGGCATTTACATAAGCCTCCATTGCTTCTTCTGTTCTACCACGCTGAGAGAGCAGTAAATCGGCTTTCAGAATCGCTTTTTCTGCTGGGGTAGGGGGAGGTGTTGTTGGATTAGGAGTGGCTTGTGCGAATATTTGCATCGTAAAAAAGAGCATCAGGGAGGAAAGCACTAGTAGTTGTTTCATAAATCACCGTTTAGATCGTTTAACAATTCATCAATGACCTTGTAAACCCTTTGCAATTCTCCATCTGTAATACAATACGGAGGTAGTACATAAATGGTGTTACCCAAAGGGCGCAAGATAACATGTCGGCTTATGAAAAAATTCCAGATTTTATCTCTCTGCTTATTAAAATAGCTCGTTTCACCACTATTACGAAGATCGAAAGCTAAAATTACTCCACATTGTCTAAGATTTTCCACTAGAGGATGATCCTGAATTTTACGTCCATACGCTGAATGTTGAGTTGTTATACGGCGGATATTATCCCAGGTTTCACTTTTATCAAAAATATCCATGCTGGCCAAGGCAGCGGCACAGCTCAAAGGGTTGGCAGTACAGGAATGTCCATGAAAAAGAGTTTTCATTTTATCATCGGAATAGAAGGCCTGAAAGACCTCATTACTGCAAGTTGTAGCTCCAAGAGCAACCGTTCCGCCCGTAAGTCCTTTTGACAAACAAAATATATCTGGGGGATAGGCAATATGATCGGTGGCAAAAAACTTTCCAGTACGGCCAAAACCAACCATCACCTCATCTGCGATGCACAGCACATGATTTTCTTTGCATACTTTTACCAAAGCTTCCAAGGCTTCTGGTTTTTGCATTTTCATCCCTGCCGCTCCTTGGACTAAGGGTTCAAAAACAAAACCCGCGACATTTCCATCGGCTACTTTTTCCGTGAGTTGCCGCAAACTTTCAGCCTCCAGCCCTGGTGTTGGAGCAGGAATAAATTCTACATCAAATAAAAATGGCGCAAATGGCGCAGAAAAAGCACTTCGCCCACCAACAGACATTGCACCAAAGGTATCGCCATGGTAAGCACCTTCGAAAGCAATAATTCGAGTTTTTTGCTTACCTAGGTTGTGCCAATATTGAAAGCACATTTTTAAACCGACTTCAACGGAAGTAGAACCATTGTCAGAGTAGAATACTCGTGCTTGATTCTCCGGCAATTTCTCCAAAAGGCGTTCAGCCAATTCAACAGCGGGCTCATGTGTGAAGTTGGCAAAAATCACATGCTCTAAAGTGAGTGCCTGCTTGTTCATCCTAGCAGCGATATGAGGATGAGAGTGTCCATGAGAATTCATCCACCAAGAAGCAATAGCGTCTATGTATTCATTTCCTGCTTCATCATATAGTAAAGTCCCCTTTCCTCTAACAATAGGAATCGATGGGCCAGCAGTTTTCATTTGAGTAAATGGATGCCAAACGACTTTTTGGTCACGTTCAGCTAGTGTGAGTTGTTTTGTTGATTTTTGCATGGTGCAAAGGTAAGAAATTCAACGATTAGAATAGAATTCGAATAAAATAGAACAAGAACAACGTTGAATTTATGCAATTTGAAGTGAATAAATAAGGTTCCTTTCTTTTGGAATAAGAATGGGAGCACTATCAATATATCTACTGTTTTAAGTCAATTACTTGTATAGAATCCGTGGAGTGACATGACAAAAAGAGCAAGTGTATAAAATTAAAATTAAAAGTTGATTTTTTTATGAGTTAATTTTGTGTTAATGATTTTTTTGTTTTAAATTTAACAGTATAAACAGCGTTATTTATTTGTAGAAATAATCTTTTATACTTCCTATAGCGCAAAAACCCAAATACCATTTGAGTAAACCTATTTTTCGTTAACAAAATTTGACCAGATATGAACATTACATTTAGCGAGTTGAGAAAGATCAAGCACAGTCTTCCAACGGGTAGCGTCAGTCGTATAGCCAGCGAATTGAACCTTTCTGAGCAAACTGTTCGGAATTTCTTCGGCGCCAATAAATTAGAATCTGGGGGGCAAGTTGTTGATTTTCAATTACAGCCAGGCCCAAATGGAGGGATAGTTAGTATCCAAAACCCCTCAATTATCAATCTGGCTAAGCAGATAATTGAAGAAAGTAAAAGTTAACGAAATAGAAAATGGAAGAAGGTAACAATAGTTTACGTTCTTCCATTTTTTTCTATTTCAAAATCGTTCCTAATGCTTGTAAGATAAGTCGCCCTTATCCTACAAGCATTTTTTATTCGTATCAATGCACCTCCTTTTTTCAAAAGATTTTTATTGACCAGATAATCTGCGGATTTCTTGTTCTACTTTATCGACCAAAGTTGTGATATTTTCCTTATTATAAATATGAGAATGGATCGGAGAACCAATTTTCATTTTCACTATACCTGGTTGAAGATTCCAACGCTTTTTGGGTTTTATGTCATAAGCTCCTTGGAGTCCTACAGGGACTATTTTGGTCTTCGTATCTATTGCCATATGAAAGCCTCCCTTCTTAAGTTTTGCTATTTTTCCATCCAAAGAACGAGTTCCTTCAGGTGAGATTATCATATGGTAGCCTTCATCTAGCATTTTATTCGCCATTTGAAGGTTGGCAATTGATTTTTTAGTATTTCCTCGTGATACTGGCACTGCATTTAAAACGCGCATCAAGGTGCCTACTAAGGGGACGCGTAGATTTTTTTCTGCGGTAACCATGGTAAACTTTTGACCATTAAGAATTGGAGGAATTATGAACATTTCAACAAAACTGGAGTGGTTGAACATGATAATGTAGGAATGCTCATCTTTAGGAAAGGAACCTTCTTGCTCTATCTGGATGCCTAATATCCATGACATTTTTTTGCATAAAAATGCAATGTATGGAAATAGTTTTTTCCGATTGATGATACTTATGAAAATTAGGCAAAATCCTAGAAGAATAAACAAGATTATTCCAAGTCCACCGCGCACTATGGTTTGAAAAAAACGAGTCATTTGTTCGGTATTTTAGTGTGTGATGTCTAAAATACAAAAATCGGAACAGTTGAGTGGAGAATATGAATTGTTTTATCAATAACTAGACTTAGCTAAAAAAGAAGTCATCCCCTTCGAAGTTTTCTATTCCTTTTGCCCAGAATCTATCTAATATTTCTTGAACCTTGATAGTTGTATTTTACTGAAAATTACATTCCTAAAAAAGACATACAAATTTCAATAAACGAAAAAGCAGCCAAAGCCAAGCAAAGTGGTCGCAGCCATTTCCCTTCTTTTCCCATCAATTCCACCTGTCTTTTTCGGGCATCAGAATCTTTCGCTTTGATAATACCTGAAGCATAGAGGTACAAGTAACCCGCCATCAAGAAGAAAACTAGGCTAATTAGTAATTTTGAAATTCCAACATCCATATTAGTTAAGAGTTAAAAGTTAGTAGTTAAGAGTTGTCTTGACGACTTTTTTATGGAATACTTCCTAACGCAGCGAAGCTGCTAAATTACGAGATAGAAATTACGAATTAGGAGTTGACCGTCAGAACATCTTTAGCGATAAGGGTTTTAATACTTAGTTCCCAAATAATATCTTGCCATTTTTGTGCAGAAGTTCACTGATGATAAACTCTATGCAAGGTAAAAGAGGGGCGTCTAGTTCACAAGGATTTCAGCTTGCTGAAACCATCATACACCACACCTCAAAAAGCTGCTTGTGCATGATCATCCCCACGATTATCCGCTACGCCTGTCAGCGTACCATCCTTTTCTACTAGGATGGCTTCAACTTTGCCAATGGGAGAGCGTTCTTCTATGATATGTCCTTGTTTTTCTAGGTCTTTAATGACTTTTTCAGACAAAGCGCCTTTTTCTATGAAAACCTTATCAGGCAGCCATTGATGGTGAAAACGCTTGTTGTGAACAGCATCTTCCAAGGAAAGTCCAAATTCTATGACATTCAAAATTACTTGATAGACAGAGGTAATGATAGTCGAACCTCCTGGCGTACCAACGACCATAAATAGCTGATCGTCTTTCTCAATAATCGTCGGTGTCATCGAACTTAGCATTCGTTTTTCGGGAGCAACGGCATTGGCTTCCGCTCCGACAAGACCAAATTGATTGGGGACGCCGGGTTTTGCACTGAAATCATCCATCTCATTATTCAAGAAAAATCCTGCTCCCGATACTACGACTTTAGAACCAAAATTTGAATTTAAAGTGGTCGTCAAGGAAACGGCATTTCCTTCTGCATCGACTATAGAAAAATGGGTGGTTTGTTCGCTTTCCTTGGTTTCAAAGCTTCCTGCTTCCATAGAATCACTTCGAATGACCTTGGATTTATCAAAATTCTCCATTCTTGAAGCCAGATAATCCTCAGCTACCAGTTTAGCATAAGGGACTTTATAAAAATCAGGATCGCCTAAATGTTCTGCTCGATCTGCATAGGCTCTACGTTCTGCTTCCACCATCAAATGTACGGCTTCCGTACTTTGAAAGCCATATTCATGCAAAGGGAAAGGCTCGACCATACCAAGCATTTGCGCTAAGGCAATACCTCCACTAGAAGGCGGAGGCATAGAAATTAAGCTATAATTATCATATTCAAAGGTAACTGGCGCTCTCCAAACTGCTTGATATTTTTTCAAATCTTCATGCGTGATGAGGCCACCACCTGCTTTCATCTCTGCTACGATTTTATCCGCAGTGATACCTTCATAAAATCCAGCTTTTCCATTATCAATAATCCGTTGAAGGGTTTCCCCTAAGTCTTTTTGTACGATAAGATCTCCCATTTCCCAAGGAGTATCTTTCATAAAAGCATTCGGAGAGGTATTCAGTTCTTGAATATCTGCTTGGAATTTATTCAACACCTCAGCCTCTTTCGTTGTCAACTTAAATCCTTCAACTGCAATTTTGTGTGCGGGTTTTACCAATTCCGCAAAATCTAATTTTCCATACTTTTCGTGAGCAGCAGCCATTCCAGCCACCGCCCCAGGAACACCAGCCGAAAGGTGCCCTCTTACACTCAAGCCGTCCACGACATTGCCGCTACTATCCAGATACATATCTTTATGAGCGGCTAAAGGCGCTTTTTCTCTAAAGTCAAGGGTGTTTTTTTCGCCATCTTTCGTTCGAACGACCATAAAACCACCTCCACCAATATTCCCTGCGCGCTGATAAACCACTGCTAGGGCAAAATTTACAGCGATAGCAGCATCAACAGCATTTCCCCCACGCTCCAAAACATCAACGCCGGCCTTAGTTGCTAAGGGATGTGCTGAGACGACAACCGCTTTTTCTCCAATAACTTTCTTTTGGATTCGGTAAGGTTCGGTTAATGCTTGTTTTGTAGGCGCATTTTTACAGGCCACAAAAACAAGTAGGACAAGGAAGTATTTGAGATGTCGCATAAAGGCTGGAGAAATTTGGTTTTGAAAATTTGCCCGTATTATACGAAAAAAGATTTATGTAATGATGGTTTTTATGGTATAAATTGTTTTAAAGCTATACGTTAATGGAAGTAGTAAGAAATAGAAAGAGTTTTGTTCTCTTTTACGGAGAAAACTAAGGCGGTAATCTAATCCTATTACTAGGAAAAGAGTCGTTCTTGCAAAATCCCTAAAACTTTAGTATTTTTACTAAAAATCAGTCATAATGAACGATAATCCTTCTATATCCTTAGGTAATCATTTTGAGAATTTTATGAGTTTAATTATTTCTTCAGGGCGTTACAGTTCTAAGCAGGAAGTTATTCAAGCAGGTCTGCAACTACTGGAAGAAGAAGAAATGAAGTATAAGGAGCTAGGTAAAGCACTACAGGAAGGTGAAGAAAGTCCTGTAGTAGAGGATTATAATGCCGAAGAACACCTCCTGCAAATAAAGAAAAAATATCTTAAATAATGTTCAAAGTCAATGTACTAGAAAAGGCTAGCCAAGACTTAGAAGATATATGGTATTATACTTTTCTTAATTGGTCAGAACAACAAGCTGATGCCTATTTTAATCTAATACAACAAGAAATTAGCCAAATATCTAAATTCCCATATCGTTCTAGAAAACAAAAAATAAATCAACAAGAATATTACCGAAGGAAAATAAAATCGCATGTCATTTTTTATGCTATTGATGACAATAGCATTAGAATTGTGAGAATTCTACATCAAAAAATGGATATTAGAAATCGCTTGAAGGAGAAATAGACTACTACATTTTGATTTCAAAACTTCGTAGAAGGTTCTCCTTTCTGTAGCCCTTGATTTTAATCAGGGGACATGTAGGAAAGATTCCTGATAGCGCTTTCCCCCAAATGAATTCGGGGGTTACAGAAAAAGGCTTGGCGAGTTTGACGTAACATCATCTTGCTTCGCAAAATCCGAATGTCAGCGACGTCAAAAAATCCTCCATCTTACATAAAATCAAACCACAATATCCTTCCAATTTCGATTGCGTAAATACCAAATGGAGAAAACAATCATGAGCGCCCAATAGACAATTTCAGCAGACCAAGCCAATTGCAAACCACCACCATAAAGGACAATGATGCTGTAAATCAAAAAGATATAAGCAATCGCTCCAATGACTTGTATTTTAAGTCCAGCGTAAGAAGCACCAGTGCCTACAAGACCATTAAAGATGATAGCTCCTGTAGAGAATAAGGTTAGGATAACGGCTAGAATGGGTAAGGTTGTTTTTGCAACGTTAATAATCGTCATGTCTGGTGTAAAAATAGCCATCACATAATCAGGGAAAAGCAAGACGGGAAGGGTGAGGAACATCGTCATGAATAAGCTGATAAATGCTGTTTTTCCAATGACTTTAACCACTAATTCAGGCTTGTTCTGTCCTAGCATGTTACTAACTAAAGTATTGATACCTGATGAAAAACCCCAGCAGGGAATGGACAAGCACAAGTAAATCATGCGCACGACATTACTAGCGGCTAAAGCGCGTTCGCCAAGGTTTTCGACGATGCTGAAAAAGAAGAACCAGCTCCCTAATGCTACAACAAATTGCACGACAATAGGCACAGAGATGCGCAACATCGTTTTAATCTCTTCGACATTGATTTTTGGCAAGCGGAAAAGGTTATATTTTTTAGTTTCTTTATCAAAAAGAATGTAAATAACAAAGACAATAAAGGCTACGATCTCCGCTATCGTACTCGCTAATCCTGCTCCAGCAATTCCCATTTCAGGCAAGCCAAACTCGCCGAATATCAGGCCATAATTTAGGACAATATTGACAAGGGTAAGGATTAAAGTGTCTATAATAATGAAGCTTGTGCGAGCAACGCCTGTATACAAAGCTATGATAGCCACACCGAGATAGCTAAAAAATACACCGTAGGAGCGGTATTCTAGATATTCTAAACTTTTGTAAAATATAGCGTCAGAATTGACGAATAGAGAGAAGAAATAGTATGCACCAAATTGCATAAAAAGGAACATCACCAAAGCCAAAGCCAACTCAAAATACAGCATACTAAAGGCGGTGCGCCCTATAGCATCCATATTATTTTCCCCAACTCTTCGGGCTATCATAATCTGTCCACCCTTGGAAAAACCATAGCCAATGGAAGCAATAATAAGATAAAAAACGCCCACAAAACCAATAGCCCCCAACTCTACTTCCCCCACACGACCCAAAAATATTCCGTCCGTCAGGGCAATAACGTTTTGCGCTGCACTACCGAGCATAATCGGCGTCGAGATGGCGAGAATCTGCTTGAAAGAAATATCCAAGGGATTAGCGACAACAGGCTCCTTAGGTGAATAGTTGAGGATCTTGTCTTTCATACGTTATGTTCGCTGGGGCATAGAACGTCTGGTTTGCAACAACGGTGAAGAAATTAGTCAAACAAGTAAATCTTTAGAAAGCTCGAAGTTAGGAAAAAAAGTTAATTAGTTAAGAGTTAGTAGTTAAAAGTTAGTAGTAGTTTCGTCAAAACTCTTAACTACTAACTTTTAACTAATCCCCGTTCCTCCCTTCATTTCCGTCTGTTGCAAATCCTCTGGTAAAAGGGCATAGAGTTGATTGACATGTACACGTAGCTTATCATATTTTTGATCTGCAATGGCCTGTTCTCCTTGTTTGATGACTTCCTCTCCTTTGTTTTTGTCTTTATAATCGTCCTTTTGAGCAACAAAATGATAGAATAAAGAAACCACATATTCAGGATCCCGCCACCAAAGCTTCCAACGAAATTTTCGAAGCTGCTCAATAATCTCTTGAATGCGAAGTGGACTATTACTAGCTAAATAACTTTTTTCCTTGTCTACGATGCGTTTAAAAGCGGCATGATCCGCTTCGGTGCAAGGATATTCTTCGAGCGCATATTGGACATCCTTTTTCAAGT